>NZ_JBPKJK010000012.1:0-94181 GCF_051756985.1 Saccharothrix sabaoui | reverse complement strand
CGGCAAGGACGTCGTCTTCTCCGGCCTCGGCCAGGTGGCCGGCGCGCAGCAGCCGCTGCCGCCCGGCGCGCGGGACGCGCTCGTCGAGCTGTGGCTGGGCGTGTGCCGCGAGTTCGGCGCGGCGAGCTGCACCCACGACCCGGACCCGGGGCCCGCGGGCGGGCCGATCGCGCGCACCGAGGTGCCGACCGTGGACATCGGGCACGTGGAGAACCGGGACGCCCTGGTGCACGTGCCCAGCTCGATGGTGTTCCGGGCGGGCGGCGACGAGCTGGCGCCCGGCGCGCAGGACGTGCTGCGGCAGGTGGCGGAGAAGTTCGACGGGCGCACCACGGCGCGGGTCGTCGTGCGCACGGCCACGTCGGCGTCGGCGGAGCAGGCGGTCGGCCTCACCCAGCGGCGGGCGCAGCGGGTGATGTCGGCGCTGACCGACCTCGGGGTGAGCCGGTCGGCGTTCGTCGAGGTCGTCGGCGCGGGCTTCGGCGCGCCGCTGGACGTCGACGTGGACGCGGCGGGCGACCTGATCCCGGGCGCGGCGGCGCGCAACCGGTCCGTGGTGGTGGAGCTGGTCCAGCCGCGCACCAGCAGCTGAGCGACCGCCGTCCGACGAGGTCGGCCCGGGGAGTTCGGGTCGGGGGAGGCCGGGCCGGGGAGTTCGGGTCGGGAGAGGTCGGGTCAGTCGAGCAGGGCCCAGGTGGCGGTGCACCGGACCGCCACCGTGATCCGCTGCGCCTCCAGCGCGAGCTGGTCGACCTGCGGCGGCACGCCGGGCGACCCGCCGTACCCGGCGGTCATCGCGCGCGACGACTCGGCGGCCCACTGCGCCTCGGCGTCGCCGTCGGCGAGCCGTTGCAGCGGGCCCAGCCGGGCGCCCAGCGCCCGCGCGTAGCCCTCGGCCCGCCGCCGCGCGTCCGCCACTGCCTCCCGCTGCGCCTCCGCGACGGCCTCGACGTCGTCCCTGAGCTGCCAGGTCGGCCCGCCGAGCCACGTCGGCTCCGCCGCGACCACGGCGGCCAGCAGGTCGTCGAGCCCGGCCACGTCGTCCACCCGGACCACGTAGTTCTGGCTCGCCCGGCTGCCGGAGCGGTGGGTGCCGTCCCAGTTGTCGTGCACGGCCAGCTGCCGCGAGCGCACCTCGACGCCCGGTCGCGCGAACGCGGGTTCGAGCGCGCCGACCCGCTCGGTCAGCCGGTCCACCGCCTCGGCGCGCGTCGAGCCGGTCGTCTCGAAGCTCACCTGCACCTCGGCCCGGTCGGCGGTCCGCTCGACCCGGCCGACGCCCTTCGTCACCACCTCAGCCACGACGGCCACGCTACCGGCGATGACGCTCCGCGCCCGTGCGGCTCCGTCACCGGGCACCGCGCGGGAGCGGGCCGCGCCGCCGGTGGTGCCGTCCGGTCCAACAGGTGTCGTCCAGGCGAATCGTCGGGAGCTACGCGGTTGCTGCCGAAGATTCGTCGGCGTGTGCGCCACCTCACCGTTGAATCGGGTGCATCGCGCGTGCCGATGAGGCATACTTGAGGCACACCACCGAGGAACGTTGAGAGGGATGAACCCCGTGAACTTCACTGCGAAGCTCCGCGCTCGTCGTGTCGAGGCTCGCAACCGCAAGGCCGTGGCCCGGGCGATCGACATGGCACCCACCCCGGCGATGCGCCACGAACTGATGGCGATCGCGCAGGCCCAGGTGACCTCGCTCCGCTGACGCGGCGCAGGACCTGCCGGATCGAGTGACGACCGCCCGACGACACGCGGGCGCGCGCCCCGTCGTCCACGTCCGGCCGGGGGGAAAGAATGAAGCCCTGCCGCACCTCCCGCGCGGCAGGGCTTCGTCATATTCACAACGTGACCTGCGTCACACCCTCTAGGGGGTGTAACAGTCCACGATCGTGTCTCGATGTCCCAGGTGACCCCGCGGTGCTGTCGGACCCCCGACCTGGCAGCACCGCGGGGTTTCCCACGTCCGGCTACGTGGTCGTCGCCGAACCGTTCCAGGTGTCCTTCGCCCTGCGGGCACGCCCCATGACCACTTCTTCCCCCTCGTCCTCGCCTCGTCCCCCGTGGACGACACCATCGTGCCGGCGGGGTCCGACAACATCCCGCGCGTTCGCCGGCAGCATGGCGCGATGACGCTCCCGCTCCTGGTCGTGGACGCGGCCAACGTCGTCGGCTCCGTCCCCGACGGCTGGTGGAAGGACCGGGCCGCCGCCGCCACCCGCCTTAGGGACGACCTGGTGGCCGTGGCCGAACGGGGCCTGCCCTCCCACCCCGGCCCGCTGGAGGTCGTCCTGGTGGTCGAGGGGCGGGCGAGGCACGTCGGCTCCACCCCCGGCGTCCGCGTGGTCCCCGCCACCGCCGACGGCGACGACAAGATCGTCGAGGTGGTCCGCGACGAGGGCGCCGGCCGCCCCGTCACCGTCGCCACCGCCGACCGCGCCCTGAGGCGGCGCGTGGAGGCCCTCGGCGCGACCGTCGTCGGCCCCCGCTCGGTCCGGGGGCACTGACCTCCCACATCGTGGACGCCGGAACAGGTGCGCCGTCCCGCGGTGTTGGATCGGGACGTGACGACCGCTCAACGCCGCCGCGCCCGCGTCCGCGCCCCCGAACTCGTCGGCCGGGGCTGGCTCAACACCGGTGGGCGCGACATCGCGCTCAAAGACCTCCGCGGCAAGGTCGTGCTGCTCGACTTCTGGTCCTTCTGCTGCATCAACTGCCTGCACGTGCTGGACGAGCTGCGCCCCCTCGAAGCCGAGTTCCACGACGTCCTGGTCACCATCGGCGTGCACTCGCCCAAGTTCGCGCACGAGGCCGAGGCCGCGTCCCTCGAAGCCGCCGTCGAGCGCTACCAGGTCGACCACCCCGTGCTGGACGACCCCGAGCTGACCACCTGGCAGAACTACGCGGTCAAGGCGTGGCCGACGCTCGTCCTGGTCGACCCCGAGGGCTACGTCGTGCACGTCGCCGCCGGCGAGGGCCACCTCGACGCGCTGCGCCAGGTCGTGTCCGAGGTCGTCGCCGAGCACGCGGCCAAGGGCACGCTGCACCGCGGCGACGGCCCGTACGTCGCGCCGCCGCCCGCCGCGACCGAGCTGCGCTTCCCCGCCAAGGCGGTCCTCACGCCGCGCGGCACGCTGCTGGTCAGCGACTCGGCCCACCACTCCCTCGTGGAGCTGGAGGCCGACGGCGAGACCGTCGTCCGCCGCGTCGGCACGGGTGAGCGCGGTCGCGCCGACGGCACGCGCCCCACGTTCTCCGAACCCGCCGGCATCGCGCTGCTGCCCGACCGCGTCGCCGCCGAGGTCGGCTACCACGCGGTCGTCGCCGACACGGTCAACCACCTGCTGCGCGGCCTGAACCTGGACACCGGCGAGGTCACCACGGTCGCGGGCACCGGCGAGCAGTGGCGCGACGGCGCGACCGACGGCCCGGCCGGCGAGGTCGACCTCACCAGCCCGTGGGACGTCGCCTGGTGGGAGCCGGCCGGCGGCGTGGCCGTCGCGATGGCGGGCAACCACACCCTCGGCCTGTTCAAGCCCTTGGAGAACCGGGTGGAGCGCCTGGCCGGCACCACCGTGGAGGGCCTGCACGACGGCCCGGCCGAGGAGGCGTTCTTCGCGCAGACCTCCGGCCTGGCCGCCGCCGGCGACCGGCTGTGGCTGGTCGACTCGGAGACCTCGGCGCTGCGCTGGCTCGACGCCGACCGCACCGTCCACACCGCCGTCGGCAAGGGCCTGTTCGACTTCGGCCACCGCGACGGCCCGGCCGACGAGGCGCTGTTCCAGCACCCGCTGGGCGTGACCGCGCTGCCGGACGGCGCGGTCGCCGTCGCCGACACCTACAACGGCGCGATCCGCCGCTACGACCCCGCCACCGGCGAGGTGTCCACCCTGGCCACCGACGTCGCCGAACCGTCCGACGCGGTCCTGGTCGACGGCGAGCTGGTCGTCGTGGCCTCCGCCGCGCACCGCCTCGAACGGCCCGTCGCGCCCGGCGTGCGGCTGGTCAGCGGCGACGCCCACCGGGTCAAGCGCCCGCCGTCGGTGATCGCGCCCGGCCCGGTC
Source organism: Saccharothrix sabaoui (assembly GCF_051756985.1). Taxonomy (NCBI): domain Bacteria; kingdom Bacillati; phylum Actinomycetota; class Actinomycetes; order Pseudonocardiales; family Pseudonocardiaceae; genus Saccharothrix; species Saccharothrix sabaoui. The sequence continues at coordinate 90,120 of NZ_JBPKJK010000012.1, read as the reverse complement.
GAGCTGGCCGTCGTGTTCACCCCGCCGACCGGCCAGAAGCTCGACGACCGCTTCGGCCCGTCCACCCGCCTGGAGGTCACCAGCTCCCCGCCGGGGCTGATCGCCGAGGGCGCGGGCACGGGCACCGACCTGGTGCGCCGGCTGGTGGTCGCGGAGGGCTTCACCGAGGGCGTGCTGCACGTCGTCGCACAGGCCGCGAGCTGCACGGACGACCCCGCCGTCGAGCACCCGGTGTGCGAGCTGGCCCGCCAGGACTGGGGCGTGCCGGTGCGCGTCGAGGCGGGCGGGCCGGACAGGCTACCCCTGATGATGGGTGGCCTCGACGAGGGCATCTAGACTCCGCTGGTGGCCGATGTCAAGCTCGAGATCCAGATGCTGCACGACCGCGTGATGGTGCGGATCTCGCCGGAGGACGGCGAACGACGCAGCAGCGGTGGCATCGTGATCCCGGCGACCGCCCAGATGGCGAAGCGCCTGGCGTGGGGGGACGTGCTCGGGGTGGGCACGAACGTGCGGCACGTCAAGATCGGCGACCGGGTGCTGTTCAACCCCGAGGACCAGTTCGAGGTCGAGGTCCAGGGGAACACCTACCTGGTGATGCGGGAACGGGACGTGCACGCCACCGCCACCGAGCGGACCGACCACGGGACCGGTCTTTACCTGTGAACCGCCCGAACGTGATCATCACGTGACGGCGGTCGGGTAATCAGTCCCAGGAGCCTGAGGAAAGGCAAGAGGGGGAAGCGGTGCCGGAGAACGAGCGACCGGAGTACGACGCCGAGCGGACCAAGGCGATGGAGCCGGTCCGCCCGTCGGGCACCGCTTCCGAGCGCACCAAGCACATCCCGGCCTCGGCCGTCCAGGAGGCCGCGTGGCCCCAGGAGGAGCCGGACGCCGAGCCCGCCGACGCCTCGGCGACGGTGCGCAACATGACGCCGCCGAGGGGCGTGCCCGTGCCGCCGAAGGCCGTGCCGACCCCGCCGGGGGGCGTGCCGTCCGCCGACGTGACCCGCGCACTGTCCGGCGAGGTCACGCGCGACCTGAACGGCGAGCAGGCGCGGAACCCGAACGGCGAGCAGACCCGCGCGATCCCGGCGGAGCAGGCCCGCGTGACGCCGGCCGAGCAGACCCGGGCGATCCCGCTGGAGCAGGCCCGCGTGACGCCCGCCGAGCAGACGCGCGCGATCCCGACCGACCAGACCCGGGCGATCCCGGCGGAGCAGACGCGCGCGATGCCCGCGCCGCCGCCCCCGCCCGCCGAGCGGACCAGGGGCGCCCACACCCCGCCCGGCGGGTTCGACCGGCAGCCGTCGCCGTCGGAGCAGACCACCGTCTTCGCCACCCCGGTCACCGCGCCCGAGCCGACCGACTCCGGCGTGTACGGCCCGGTCATGGTCGACGAGCGCGCCGAGGCCGACGAGGCCGACGCCAAGCGCAAGCGCCTGCGCAAGACCGGCCTCATCGCCGCCGCCGCGATCGGCGTGCTGGTCGTCCTCTACGGGCTGGACATCTTCGTCTCCTCCGGCAACGTGCCGCGCGGCGTGACCGTGGCGGGCGTGGACGTCGGCGGCCTGAGCCACGCCGAGGCCGAGCAGAAGCTGCGCGGCGAGATCGGCCCCCGCCTGGCCGCGCCGGTGAAGGCCCGCGCCGGCGACGTGACGGCCGAGATCGACCCGGAGTCCGCCGGCCTGGAGCTGGACTGGGCGAAGACGCTCGACCAGGCGGGCAGCCAGCCGCTGTCCCCGATCACCCGCGTCACGTCGTTCTTCACCTCGCACGAGGTCGGCTTCGCCACCAAGAGCGACGACGCGAAGCTCGCCGCCGCGCTGGAGGGCCTGCGCCCCACCACCGACCACGACCCGGCCGAGGGCACGATCCGCTTCGAGGGCGCGAACCCGGTCGCGGTCGAGCCTCGGCAGGGGCAGAAGCTGGACGTGCCCGGCGCGTCCGGCGCGCTGCTCGCCTCCTGGGCCGACGGCGGCACGGTCGAGCTGCCGGTGGCCACCACCCCGGTGAAGACGACCAAGGAGGGCGTCGAGAAGGCGCTGAACGAGGTCGCCAAGCCCGCCGTGTCCGCGCCCGTGATCATCAAGGGCGAGGGCAAGGACGCGACGCTCACGCCCGAGCAGCTCGGCACCGTGCTGGTGTTCGAGCCCGCCGACGACGGCGGCCTGAACGCCAAGGTGGACAACAACAAGGTCGTCGAGCACGCCGGTCCCCAGCTCAAGGAGACCGAGAAGGAGGGCAAGGACGCCGAGATCGTGTTCGAGGGCGGCCGGCCCACCGTGAAGGAGTCGGTGGACGGCCTCGGCATCGACTGGGAGAAGTCCCTGGCCACCTTCATGGACGTGGTGAAGCGCGACAACGACCGCGCGATCAAGGCGGAGTACAAGCACACGCCCGCGAAGGTCACGACCGAGCAGGCGAACAAGATGGGCATCAAGGAGGTCATCGGCGAGTTCCAGACCGGTGGCTTCGCGGCCGACTCGGGCGTGAACATCCGCGTGGTGGCCGAGAAGGTCAACGGCGCGATCGTGAAGCCGGGCGAGACGTTCAGCCTCAACGGCTACACCGGTCCGCGCGGCACGGCGCAGGGCTACGTCGAGGCGGGCATCATCGAGAACGGCATCCCCGGCCGCGCGGTCGGCGGCGGCATCTCGCAGTTCGCCACGACCCTCTACAACGCGTACTACAACGCGGGCATGAAGGACGCGGGCCACAAGGAGCACAGCTACTGGATCACGCGCTACCCCAAGGGGCGCGAGGCCACCGTGTTCATGGACAACGCCGGCAACAGCCTGATCGACATCAAGTTCACCAACCCGGACGAGACGGGCGTGGCGATCCAGACGATCTGGACGCCGTCGACGATCAAGATCGTGCTGTGGGGCACCAAGAACTACGACGTGACCGGCTCCACCAGCGGGGACTTCAACCCGACCCCGCCGCAGGAGAAGAAGGTCACCACCAAGCCGTGCACGCCGAGCAACGGCTCGCCCGGCTTCTCGGTGACCGACACCCGCACGATCACCGACCGCCGCACCGGCCAGTCGCGCAGCGAGTCGCGGACCGTCCGGTACGACCCGCAGTTCAAGATCATCTGCGAGGGGTGACACCCGGGGCGACCTCGGGGTTTCGCCGGTAGCCACGATTGGGTAGTCACCCGGTCGTGGCTACCACTGCTTCAGAGGTGCGAAGACATCCCGCCGTGCAGGTCCTCGGACGCGCGGGGATGGTCTGCTACGGGGTCGTCCACGTCCTGTTGGCGGCGTTGACGGCGCAGGTGGTGCTCGGTGACTCCGGTGAGCGCACCGACCAGAAGGGCGCGGTGGCCCTCGTCGCGGAGACCGGCTTCGGGCCGTTCCTGCTGTGGGTGCTGGCGATCGGCCTGTTCGCCTTCGCGATCTGGCAGATCACCATGGCCGTCTCCGGGTACGGGTGGGAGACCGAGAAGCGCAAGCGGGTCTACCACCGGTTCGGTTCGGTGGGACGCGCCATCACCGCCGTCGCCATCGGCGTCGCGGCGGTCAACTACGCGACCGGCACGTCCCAGAGCAGCTCCACCGAGAAGTCCCAGGAGTGGACCGCGAAGTTCCTCGCGCTGCCGTTCGGGCAGGTCATCGTGGGCATCGCGGCGGTGGCGATCATCGTCCTGGGCGCGATGGTGGTCCGCAAGGGCGTGAAGAAGTCGTTCGAGCGCGACCTGGACATGTCCGAGCTGCCCGCGGGCAGCCGGAAGTGGGTCGAGCGCACCGGCCGCATCGGCTGGATCGGCAAGGGCATCGCCTACGCGCTGATCGGCGTCCTGGTCGGCCTGGCCGCGCTGAGCGCCGACCCGTCGCAGTCCGGCGGGCTGGACAAGGCGCTGCACTCGCTGGCCGCCCAGCCGTACGGCGTCTTCCTGCTCGCCGTCATCGCCCTGGGCTTCCTGGGGTTCGGCGTCTACTGCTTCGCCGCGGCCAAGGCCCACAAGGGCTGACCGCGTTCCGCGTCCCCGCGAGGGCGGCACCCACCCGGGTGCCGCCCTCGTCCCGTTCCGCCGCGTCTGGTTCACCACAACCGGGCGAGCCGCCCTTGCCGGGGTTACTGACAGGTAATACCCTGTTGTTACCGGTCAGTAGGGGACCGCCCCGACCAGCATGGAGTGGACGACGAGATGGGTCACTACAAGAGCAACGTCCGGGACCTCGAGTTCAACCTCTTCGAGGTCTTCAACGTGCAGGACCACCTCGGCACGGGGCCGTTCGAGCAGTCCGACGAGGACACCGCGCGCGGCGTGCTTGCCGAGCTCAACAACCTGGCGGTCGGCCCGCTGGCGGACTCCTTCGCCGACGCCGACCGCAACCCCCCGGTCTTCGACCCGAAGACGCACTCGGCGACGCTGCCCGAGTCCTTCAAGAAGTCGTTCAAGGCCGTGTGGGACGGCGAGTGGTACCGCCTGTCCCTGCCCGATGAGCTGGGCGGCTTCGGCATCCCGCCGTCGGTGCAGTGGGCGGCCTCCGAGCTGATCCTCGGCGCCAACCCCGCCATCTACATGTACCTGGCCGGCCCCAACTTCGCCTCCGTCGTGCACCGCAACGGCACCGAGGAGCAGAAGCGCTGGGCCGAGATCATGATCGAGCGCGGCTGGGGCGCCACCATGGTGCTGACCGAGCCCGACGCCGGCTCCGACGTGGGCGCGGGCCGCACCAAGGCCGTGCTCCAGGAGGACGGCACCTGGCACCTCGACGGCGTGAAGCGGTTCATCACGTCCGGCGACCAGGACATGACCGAGAACATCATGCACCTCGTGCTGGCGCGGCCCGAGGGCCCCGGCATCGAGCCCAGGCCCGGCACCAAGGGCCTGTCGCTGTTCCTCGTGCCCAAGTGGCACTTCGACTCGCGGACCGGCGAGTCGACCGGCGAGCGCAACGGCGCCTTCGTCACCAACGTCGAGCACAAGATGGGCCTCAAGGTCTCCACCACGTGCGAGCTGACGTTCGGCCAGCACGGCGTGCCCGCCCGGGGCTGGCTGCTCGGCGAGGTGCACGACGGCATCGCGCAGATGTTCCAGGTCATCGAGTACGCCCGCATGATGGTCGGCACCAAGGCCATCGGCACGCTGTCCACTGGCTACCTCAACGCCCTGGCCTACGCCAAGGAGCGCGTGCAGAGCGCCGACCTGACCCGCATGACGGACAAGACCGCGCCGCGCGTCACCATCACCAACCACCCCGACGTGCGCCGCAGCCTCATGCTCCAGAAGGCGTACGCCGAGGGCCTGCGCGCGGTGTACCTGTACACCGCGACCCAGCAGGACAAGATCGCCCTGGGCGGCGCCGACAAGGAGCTGGCCGAGAAGGTCAACGACCTGCTGCTGCCGATCGTCAAGGGCGTCGGCTCGGAGCGCGCCTACGAGCAGCTCGCGCAGTCGCTCCAGACGCTCGGCGGCTCCGGCTTCCTCCAGGAGTACCCGATCGAGCAGTACATCCGGGACTCGAAGATCGACTCGCTGTACGAGGGCACCACGGCCATCCAGTCGCTGGACTTCTTCTTCCGGAAGATCATCCGCGACAAGGGCCAGGCGCTGGGCTTCATCAACGGCGAGATCCAGGGGTTCCTCGACAACGAGGGCGGCAACGGCCGCCTGAAGGAGGAGCGCGCGCTGCTCAAGCAGGGCCTGGAGGACCTCCAGGGCATGCTCGGCGCGCTGGTCGGCTTCCTGACCGGCTCGCAGGAGGACGTGCGCAACCTCTACAAGGTCGGCCAGAACACCGTCCGCCTGCTGATGACCGCGGGCGACGTGCTCGTGGGCTGGCTGCTGCTGCGCCAGGCCGAGGTGGCGCTGGAGAAGCTGGGCGGCACCCCGTCGGCCCGCGACAAGGCGTTCTACGAGGGCAAGGTCGCCGTGGCGTCGTTCTTCGCGAAGAACGTGCTGCCCGAGCTGACCGCGCGCCGCAAGATCGCCGAGGCGACCGACAACTCGCTGATGGACGTGGACGAGGCGTCGTTCTGACCTGAACCACACGAGCAGGGGTCCCCTCCGCGGGGGCCCCTGTTCCCGTTCCAGCCCCTTTCGGGGCCCTCCTGGCCCCGGGACCCCGTCCGGACCCCTGACCCCCTCCGGACCCTCAGCCGACCGCGTTGCTGCTCGTGCCGCTCGTCAGCAGCCCCGCCTGGTAGGCCAGGGACACGGCGTGGGTGCGGTCGCGGGCGCGCAGCTTGCGAAGGATGTTCTTCACGTGCGTGCGCACGGTCTCCACGGACACGTACAGCTCGCCCGCGACCGCCTGGTTCTCCAGGCCGTCCGCGATGAGCTGGAGCACCTCGTACTCCCGGCGCGACAGGGCCCGGCGCGACCCGGCCTCGGCGGTCGGCGTGAAGCCCGCCGCCAGCGGGGCGAGGGTCGGGTCCAGGTAGACGCGATCGGTGTGGGCGCGCACGATCGCGTGCAGCACCTCGCCGATCTCGCCCGCCCTGGGCACGAGGCCGCGCACGCCCGCGGACAGGGCGGACCGCACGTACTTCGCCGTCCGGTGCGGCTCGCGCACCAGCGAGACGACCACGAGCTCCGGGTCGTTGGCCGCCAGCAGGGTCGCCAGGTGCCCCTGCGGGTCGAGGACCGAGTCGATCAGCAGCACGTCGGGCCGCAGCCGCTCGTGCAGCCGCACGACGGCCTGCGGGTGGCCGGTCGCGCCGAGCCACTGGAGGCCGGGCGTGCGCCGGACCACCGCCGCCACCCCTTCGCGGTAGAGCGGCACGGGGTCGACCAGGGCGATCCCCGGTCCCGCGGCACGCCGATCACCGCCCGTCACGGGCGGACGTGCGTTGACACCGGTTCGCATGCCCATGCGACACCTTCGCGCGCCGCGCATGACGCGGTTTCCGTGAAAAAACTTTGCGTCCGATCCGGTCACGTATATGAACAAGAGTCACGAATGTGACTCAATGACCTCCCGCGACCTTCCGCACGGGGCAACACCCTCGTAAGACGTACGTCACACACCCATGTGGGGCGTCGCGCACCGCCGCCCGCAGTTCCGCGCTGCCACCCCGTGGGCCGAGCACTCGTGGAGGTCTCATGGGCACCCTCGACTGGGTCGTCGTCGGTGGGTACTTCTTCGTGATGGTGGCCATCGGCTACTGGTCACGTGGCCGGATCAAGAACATCGCGGACTTCTTCACCGCGGGCGGACGGATGCCGTGGTGGCTCTCCGGCATCTCGCACCACATGTCCGGTTACAGCGCGGTCATGTTCGTGGCCTTCGCGGCCGAGGCGTACCGCCTCGGGCTCACCGTCTACATCTGGTGGGCGCTCACGATCGGCCTGGGCGTCGGGATCGGCGCGTTCCTCTGGGCCGGCGCCTGGAACCGGCTGCGCTCCAAGCACGGCGTGAAATCGCCGCTGGAGTACCTGGCCCGCCGCTACAACGTGCCGACGCAGCAGGTCATGGCGTGGGCCGGCGCGGCGCTGAAGGTCGTCGACATCGCCGCCAAGTGGGTCGCGGTGGCGCTGCTGCTCCAGGGCTTCGCGGGCGTGCCGATCTGGCTCGGCATCGCGCTGGTCGGCGCGGTCACGATGGTCTACTCGGTGCTGGGCGGCCTGTGGGCCGACGCGCTCACCGACTTCGGCCAGTTCATCATCCAGGGCCTCGCGGGCATCGCCATGTTCATCGCGGTCGCGTCGCACTTCGGCGGCATCAGCTTCATGTGGGAGATCTGGGACGAGCTGCCCGAGTCGCACTCCGACCCGCTGTCGGGCCAGTACACGCTGATCTTCTTCATGGCGCTGTTCCTGATCAAGACGCTGGAGTACAACGGCGGCATGTGGAACCTGGCGCAGCGCTACATGGCCGCGCCGACGGGGGCCGCCGCCAAGCGCTCCGCGCTGCTGTCCAGCGCCCTGTGGCTGGTCTGGCCGCTCATCCTGTTCTTCCCGATGTGGGCGGCGCCGCTGATCGTGCCCGGCATGGAGGCCAACGCCGAGCAGGCGTACGTGGAGATGGGCAAGGAGATGCTCCCCGCGGGCATGGTCGGCCTGGTCCTGGCGGGCTTCTTCTCGCACACCATGGCGATGGTGTCCTCGGACGCCAACGTGATCTCGGCCGTCATCACCCGGGACATCCTGCCCCGGCTGTGGAAGGGCGCGGCCAGGCTCGGTGAGGCGGCCCAGCTCCAGCTGGCCCGGGTCACCACGTTCCTGTTCATCGGGCTGAGCATGACGATCGCGCTCACCGCCGACACCAAGGGCTTCGTGCTGAAGGTGGTGATCGCCCTGGTGGCGGCCACGATGGGCCCGATCGCGATCCCGCTGATGCTCGGCCTGCTGCCGTGGTTCAAGAAGGTCGGCCCGACCGCCGCGATGAGCTCGACCATCGGCGGCCTGGGGACGTGGGCCGTGCTGTACGTGCTCCAGCTGAACAAGGTCGAGTTCGTCACGCAGGCGGTGATCGTGTCCTGGCCGCTGCTCGTGTCGCTGGTGCTGTACCTCGTCATCGGCCTGGTGATCAAGCCGGAGCCGTCGGAGGACCGGGCGGCGCTCGTCGACTCGCTGCAGTCCGACTCGGACGACGAGCGGGAGACCGTCCGCACCTGACCGGGCCGGCACCCGACCGGGGTGTCGTCCGACCGGGCGTCGTCCGGCCGGACCGCCCCCCCGACCGGGGTGTCGTCCGACCGGGTCCGCAGTTCCGCAGTGAGTACCGCCCCCCGCGGTGCGGGTGCCGCCGCGCACCCGCACAGTGGGGGGATGGGTGCCTGGCAGCCGCGGGACGAGGCCGAGTCGCACGCCGGGTGGCGGCTGTGGATGGCGTTGAACACGCGCGTCTGGCCGTCGCCGGAGTGGGACGGCACGCCGGCGGCGGCCGTGCGGGACCTCGCCGACCTGATCGCCGCGTGCGCCGACATCCGCGCCGGCTACCCGGGCGACCCGCGGGCGGCCGTGCTCCGGCTCCTCGACTCCGTGGTGTTCGTGGTGAGCCTGCCCGTGGACCTGTGGCGCGACGACCACGTCCCGGTCGACGCGGACCGGGCGGCCCTGCTGCACAGCGACCTGGCCGGCGTGGCCGAGCACGCCGCGTCGGTGCGGGCGCTGCTCGCGCTCGGCGGCGGGTGGGCCGAACTGGACGCCAGGTGAGCGGACCCGTCCGGCCGAGGTAGTATGGGCACTAATGATTAGTGCACAAAACGTAGAGGACCCGCTGGACCTGGAGCGCCAGGTCTGCTTCGCGCTGTCCATCGCGTCGCGCAACGTGGTCGCGCTCTACCGCCCGCTGCTCGACCCGATGAACCTGACCCACCCGCAGTACCTGGTGATGCTCGCCCTGTGGGGGCGGGCTCCCCTGTCCGTGAAGGAGCTGAGCAGGATGCTGGCGCTCGAACCCGCCACGCTGTCCCCGCTGCTCAAGCGGCTGGAGGCGATCGGCTACGTGACCCGGTCGCGGGACGCCGCCGACGAGCGGCTGCTGGCCGTGGCGCTGACCCCGGAGGGCGCGGCGCTGCGCGAGCGGGCACTGGAGATCCCGCCCGCGATCGTGGCGAAGCTCGGCATGTCCCTCGACGAGCTGCGCGACCTGCACGGCGTGCTGACGCGCGTCATCGGCGCGTCGGGGCGCCGGTGAAGCCCCCGTGGTACCTGGCCGCCTGGTACCTGGTCGGCGGCCGGCTGCCCCAGCGGTACCGCGAGTGGGTGTTCCACCAGGCGACCAAGCCGACGTGGCTGCTGTGGTTCGGCGTGCGGATGTTCCTCCAGGTCCTGCCGCTCACCATCCTGATCACCCTCGCCCTGGTCCTCGGCCTGGGCTCCCCGCTGCCGCTGGCCGTCGCGTGCGGGTCGCTCGGCCTGATCGTGGGCGTCTACTTCGGCGTGTCGTACGCCATCGAGAGCACCGACCACCGGCTGACGAAGTACGGCTACCCGCGCGGCGCGGCGGCCGGGGTGCGGCGGGCGCGGGCCGAACGCGACCAGGAGCGGTACCGGGCGGTGTGGCGGTCCACCGAAAACGGTTCCTGACCCGCCCCCGACCCGCGCTAGCGTGCCCGTCGTGGAAGCGGTGGCGCGGGCGTTCGACCTCGGCGAGGTGCTCGACCACGTCCCGGTGACCGGCGGCGCGTCGCACCTGGTGTGGCGGCTGCGCACGTCCCGCGGCACGTGGGCCGCCAAGCGCCTGAACCGCTCCCGCGAGTCCTGGTGGACCGACGCCTACCGCGTGTCCGCCGCCGTCCAGCGCGACGCCCTGGACCGCGGCCTGCCCATGCCGCGCCCCGTCCGGCCGCTCGTCGAGGCCGAACCGCTGCTCGCCGACGTCGACGGGCACAGCTGGCTGGTCCACGAGTGGCACGACCCGGTGCCGCCGTCACCCGTGCTCCCCTGGGTGGGCGCGACGCTGGCCGCCCTGCACGCGCTGCCAGCCGGCGGGACGCCCGGGTGGCGACCGCACCCGGTCGACGAGTGGCTGACCTGGCTCGACGAGTCCCCCGGCCCGCTCACCGACGCCGTCCGCGGCCACCTGCCCGACATCGCCGAGGCCGTCGCGCTGATCGGCTCGCACGACCCGGCCGACCTCACCCCGGTCCGCACGCACGGCGACGTGAAGCCGGACAACGTCCTGCACACCGCCGCCGGCCCCCTCCTGGTCGACTGGGACGGCGCGGGCGAGGACCACGCGGAGTGGGAGCTGACCCGGTCGGCGCTGGCGTTCGCCGGCCTGACCGACCGCGCCGCCTTCACCACCGTCGTCGAGGCGTACGAGTCGGCGGGCGGCAGGCGTCCCCCGGCGACCACCGCGTCGTTCGCCGGTCACCTCGGGACCTGCCTGGGCGGCGCCGCGTGGATGCTGTGGCGGGCCCTCGGCCACCGCCCCGTGACCCCCGCCGAACGCGCCGCGGCCGGACCGCACGCCCTCCGCCTGCTGGCGGACCTGCGCACGTCCCTGGCGTCCCTGCCGGAGTGGACGACCTGGCTGCGCTAACCGCGCGGCACGACCACCACCTGGTGCTCGTCCTCGTAGACGACCCGACCGGGATCGGCGGACTCGACCCGCTCCCACCCGATCCCGTGCGCGGTCAGGATCTCCAGGTACCCGTCGACCCGCGCCACCAGGTGCCGGGCCGCGTCGACCTTGAACCAGGCCACCGCGCCGGGGTTGACGTCCCGGTCGTACACGGTCGGGTCGACGTGCGACGGCGTCGTGTAGGCCCCGTCGAACCACTCGTTGTTGACCCGCCTGAACAACTCCTGCTCGGCGGTCAGCACCCCGTCCCGCGCCAGGCGGTTGACCAGCATGAAGACACCGGGGAAGAAGCCGCGCTCATGGCGCCGCGTTCCCTGGAAGCGCACGTAGGGAGCCGTCGTCACGGGGTAGACCCTGCACACGGCGAAGGCCCGGGTCAACGACCCGGGCCTTCGACTCACTGAGCGGGTGACGGGAATCGAACCCGCCTCTACAGCTTGGGAAGCTGTCGTTCTACCAATGAACTACACCCGCCTGCCGTGCGTGCTCGATCATACACGGACACCCCCGGCGGGTCGTACCGCCTCTCCCCCCACCTAGGCTGTGCCCGTGCTGTTGAGCGACCGCGACCTGCGCAAGGAAGTCGACTCCGGACGTCTCGTCCTGGAGCCGTTCGACGACGTCATGGTGCAGCCGTCCAGCATCGACGTCCGACTGGACCGGTTCTTCCGCGTCTTCAACAACACGCGGTACACGCACATCGACCCCTCGGTGCAGCAGGACGACCTGACCTCGCTCGTCGAGCCCGTCGACGACGAGCCGTTCGTGCTGCACCCCGGCGAGTTCGTGCTCGGCTCCACGTTCGAGCTGGTCACCCTGCCCGACGACCTGGCCGGCCGGTTGGAGGGCAAGTCGTCCCTCGGCCGCCTGGGCCTGCTGACGCACTCCACGGCGGGGTTCATCGACCCCGGCTTCTCCGGCCACATCACGCTGGAGCTGTCGAACGTCGCCAACCTGCCGATCACGCTGTGGCCGGGCATGAAGATCGGCCAGCTGTGCCTGTTCCGGCTCAGCAGCTCGGCCGAGTTCCCGTACGGCTCGCAGCAGGCCGGGTCGCGCTACCAGGGGCAGCGCGGACCGACGCCGTCGCGCGCCTACCTGAACTTCCACCGCTCGTCGACGGAGCGCTAGAGCCGCAGGTCGCCGTACCTGGCCAGCACGCGCGCCCGCAGGTCGGGGTCGGTGCGCGGCACGGGTTCGAGGAACACCTCGTCCAGCTCGGGGTGCAGCTCGCGCAGCGAGGCGTCGATGCGCACGCACGCCCGCTCCAGCTCGGCGGCGGTCAGGGAGTCGTCGAAGTCCAGCCGCGCGCACAGCAGCACGCGGTCCGTGCCGACGGCCATCGTGAGCAGGTCCACGACCTGCTCGACCTCGGGCACGTCGCGCAGGTACGCCCACGCCGCGCGCACCAGGTGCGGGTCGGCCTGCCGCCCGATGAGCAGGCCGCGGTTGGTGGAGGCGAGGGTGTAGGCGACCACCGCGAGCAGCGCGCCGATCAGCAGCGACGCCACGCCGTCCCACACCGACGACCCGGTGAGGTGGTGCAGGCCGATCCCGCCGAACGCGAGCAGCAGGCCGACCAGGGCCGCCGAGTCCTCCAGGAACACCGTCTTCACGGTCGGGTCGTCCGACACCCGCAGGAACGCCCACACCGTGCGCCCCTCCTCGCGGGACTGCCGCCGCACCTGCCGCACGGCCTGCGCCCACGACACGGACTCCAGCGCGAACGCGATGGCCAGCACCACGTACCCGACGACCGGGCTGCCCTGCTCCTCCGGCGCGCCGAACACGGTCCGGAACCCCTCGTAGAACGCGAACACCGCGCCCGACACGAAGATCGACACGGCGGCGAGCAGCGACCAGAAGTACCGCTCCTTGCCGTACCCGAACGGGTGCCTGCGGTCGGCCGGGCGCTCGGAGCGGCGCAGCGCGGTGAGCAGCAGGGCCTCGGTGAACGTGTCGGCCACCGAGTGCGCGGCCTCCGACATCATCGCCGCCGAGCCGGTGATCACGCCGGCCACGGCCTTCATGATCGCGATGGCCAGGTTCACCGCCAGGGCGAGCAGCACGGTGAGCGTGCTCTCCCCGCCGCCGGTCTTGGGTGAGGACTCCTCGGGCATGCCACGACGCTATGCCCGCGGGCGCTGATCCGCAGCGCTGTGACACAGGTCTCGAAACGATCAGTGCTCGCTTTGCGACGACGAGGTGAGAGATTCGATCTTCAGGGGGATTCCGGGTGCGAAACCTGATCGGCCGCGTCGCGGCCGTGCTCGTGGCGGCGGCCGCGGTGACGACGACGGGCGGCATCGCCCAGGGCCAGGGGGGCACCGTCACCATCGAGGGCCTGGTGTGGTTCGACCGGGACGCGAACGGCCGGTTCGACGAGGGCGAGCAGCCCCTGTCCAACGGCCGCGCGGTCCGCGTCTTCGAGCACGACACCAAGGCGTTCATCGGCGAGTACGGCACCGACGCGAACGGCCGCTACCGGGTCGAGGGCCTGCCCGACGTCAAGCTCGCGATCTACAACCCCAACACCGACCGCTACGAGGCGACCACCGACGCCCAGTTCTTCGGGTCCGGCAGCCGCACGCTCGACTTCGGCATCCGCGGCGGCACCGTCGAGGTCTCCACGTTCATCGACGCCGACCAGGACGGCACCCGCCAGACGTGGGAGCGCGAGGTCGAGGGCGGCGAGCCCATCAGGCTGATCTTCGACCGCGTGGACCGGCCCGCGCCGGTGCGCGGCGCGGACAACGTGCTGGTGTTCCACGACCTGCCGTTCGGCGAGCACCTGCTCCTCGCGCCCGAGCAGCGCCCGTTCTTCGAGCTGGCCCCCGTGCTGACCGAGCGCGACGTGGACCCGGCCACCTACCGCAAGGCGTTCCACGTCGACCCCGGCACGACGACGCGCGTCGACGTCCGGTACGTGCGGCCGGACAGCGACTGGTCGGTGGGCGCGGCGCGGCTGGAGCCCGCGAAGGACGTCTACCAGGTCGGCGACGAGGTGGAGTTCGTCGTGTCGGTGACCTCGGGCGCCGTGCAGGACCAGACGTCGGTCTTCATGTTCAAGGACCCGGGCGAGCTGCTCTCGCTGAGCGACAACCTGGTCGACGCGGGCGCGGGCGAGTTCGTGATGGCCGCCCCGGTCGAGCCGAACACCACCAGTGAGTTCCGGTTGCGGTACCGGGTGACCGACCTGGAGGTCGAGCAGCTGCACCTGTTCGTCGACCTCATCTCGCGGCGGTCCCTGCCCGACCCGGACAGCAAGGACAACCACGCGTTCCTGCCGATCGAGGTCGTGGAGCGCACCACCACGACCCCGCCCGCCGAACCGACCACGACCGCGCCGGCGAACCCGACCGACCCGGTGGCGCCCACGACGACCACCACGGCCGCCGCGGTGGCGCAGACCGGTCCCGGCGGCGGGTTGGCGGGCACGGGCGCCGCGCCGTTCGCGCTCCTCGTGGCCGGTGCCCTGCTGGTGGGCGGCGGTTCGCTGGCCCTCCTGGCGGCGCGCCGCCGCCGTCGCGCCTGACCCGTTCGGCCGACCGCCACCGCTAACCTGCGGCAGCATGGGCATTCTCGTGCACGTGCTGCTGACGGCGGTGGCGGTCTGGGTCGCCACGGTCATCCCGGGCATCGACCTGGACGCGGGCGCGCCGACGCCCGTCAAGATCGTCACGCTGATCGGCGTGGCACTGCTGTTCGGCCTGGTCAACGCGGTGGTCAAGCCGCTGGTGAAGTTCTTCGGCTGCCTGTTCTACGTGGTCACGCTCGGCCTGTTCGGCCTGGTCGTGAACGCCCTGCTGTTCTGGCTCACCGGGTGGCTGGCGGGGGAGCTGCGCCTGCCGTTCGAGGTGAGCGGCTTCTGGCCCGCGTTCTTCGGCGCGATCATCGTGGCCCTGGTCGGCTGGGTGCTGAACCTGGTCTACGACCGCGTCACCGACCGCGACTGAACGACCCGGACCGAACGACCCGGACCGAACGACCCCGACCGGGCGAACAGGACCGGCAGGACGCCGAACGCCCCCCTCCGCCTGGTGCGGAGGGGGGCGTTCGGCCGTGCACGGGGCGGACCTAGTTGGTCGCGGCCTTGTCCTCGTCCGGCAGCGGGGTGCCGGTGGACGTCTCGTCCGTCGGCACGTCCTGCGCCTCGCGGTCCTGGCCGCGCCGCACGGCGGTCAGCAGCAGCTGCGCCACGTCGACGACCTCGACGTGCGGCGCGGCGACGCCCTCGTTCTGGCGGGCCGTCACGCCGTCGGTGAGCATCACGCGGCAGAACGGGCAGCCGGTGGCGATCTTCGACGGCGCGGTGCCGAGCGCCTCGTCCACGCGGTCGACGTTGATCCGCTTGCCGATGCGCTCCTCCATCCACATGCGGGCGCCGCCGGCGCCGCAGCACATGGACCGGTCGCCGTGCCGCGGCATCTCGCGCAGCGTGGCCCCGGACGCGCCGACCAGCTCGCGCGGCGCCTCGTAGACCTTGTTGTGGCGACCCAGGTAGCAGGGGTCGTGGTAGGTGACGTCCTCGGCGATCTCGGCCACCGGCACCAGCCGCCGCTCGCGCACCAGGCGGTTGAGCAGCTGCGTGTGGTGCACGACCTCGTACTGGCCGCCGACCTGCGGGTACTCGTTGGCCAGGGTGTTGAAGCAGTGCGCGCAGGTCACGACGATCTTGCGCTGGCCGGGGTCGCGGCCGTCGAACACGGTGTTGAGCACCTCGACGTTCTGCTGCGCCAGCATCTGGAACAGGAACTCGTTGCCCGCGCGCCGCGCCGGGTCACCGGAGCAGGACTCCTCCGGGCCGAGCACGGTGTACTTGACGCCCGCGGTGTGCAGCAGCTCGGCCACGGCCCGCGTGGTCTTCTTCGCCCGGTCCTCGAACGCGCCCGCGCAGCCGACCCAGAACAGGTACTCGGTGTCGCCCAGCTCGCCGTCGAACACCGGCACCTCGAAGTCCAGGCCCTCGGTCCACGCGAGGCGGTCCTTGGAGTTCTGGCCCCACGGGTTGCCCTTGTTCTCCAGGTTCTTGAACATGCCGCCCAGCTCGGACGGGAAGTTCGACTCGATCAGCACCTGGTAGCGGCGCATGTCGACGATGTGGTCGACGTGCTCGATGTCCACCGGGCACTGCTCGACGCACGCGCCGCACGTGGTGCAGGACCACAGCACCTCGGGGTCGATGACGCCCATCTCGTCCACGCCGCCGATGAGCGGGCGCTCGGACTCGGCCATGGCCAGGACGTCGATGGACTCCAGGCGCTTCTTGTAGTCCTCGTACTTGTCCTCGGTGATGCCGACCTCGTCGCCCGCCATGTCCTTGCTGCCGCCGGCGAGCAGGTAGGGGGCCTTGGCGAACGCGTGGTCGCGCAGCTGGGTGATGACGAGCTTCGGGGACAGCGGCTTGCCGGTGTTCCACGCGGGGCACTGGGACTGGCAGCGACCGCACTCGGTGCAGGTGCTGAAGTCCAGCCAGCCCTTCCAGGAGAAGTCCTCGACCTTGCCGACGCCGAACACGTCCTTGTCGGGGTCGGCCTCCTCCAGGTCGAGGACCTGGCCGCCGCTCATCATCGGCTTGAGCGCGCCCAGGGCGACGCCGCCGTCGTCCTCGCGCTTGAAGTAGATGTTGAAGAAGGCGCTGAACCGGTGCCACGCGACGCCCATGGTGAGGTTCTTGGCCACCACGACCAGCCACACCATCGCGGACAGCAGCTTGATGATCGCCATGACCGAGACCCAGTCGGGGTTCGACGGCAGGACGGTCGACAGCGGCGCGGTGACGAAGGACGACCACAGCGGCGGGTCCTCCAGGCCGGCGGCCTGCTTGAACGCCTTCACGCCGAGGATGCCGAGGCCCTCGATGATCACGACCGCCTCGACGAAGTAGGCGGACTTGAAGCTGGAGCCCGCGAACCGGGACAGCCGGTCGGCGCGGCGCGGGTGGTTGAGCTGGCGGATGACCGCGAGGGCCACGCCGCCGACGACCGTGCCGAGGCCGAGCAGCTCGATCAGCAGGGCCCACGCGGACCACGTGCCGATGACCGGCCAGTGGAAGCCGGGGTAGAAGACCTCGCCGTACGCCTCGAACAGCACGACGGACCCGATGAGGAAGCCCCACATCACCATCCAGTGCCAGGGGGCGACCTTGCGGAACTTGGCCATCCGGGTGTGCGCGGCGAACTCCACGACCAGCGTCTTGAGGCGCGGCCAGAACGGGCCGTTGCGCGTCGCGTCCGGCTGGCCGAGGCGGATGATCCGGATCATCCGCATCACACCGGCGACGAACAGACCCCAGGCGTACACGCTGACGGCGACGCCGATGGCGCCGAGGGTGAGCTGGAGGGCTCCCATTGTGGTGGCGGCCTTTCTCGTCCGTGCTCCTGGCTGGGCAGCCTACGCCCGATTACTGACCGGTAACCACTTGGACGTGTGCGATCACATAGAGCGGCTACACTTCTGGAACACTTGTTCAACTTGTCGTGAGGGGACTCCTGTGCTGGTCTACGCGGCCCTCGCGGTGGCGATCGTCGGTGAGGTCGTCGCCACGGTGTCCCTCAAGCTGTCCGAGGGGTTCTCCAAGCCGATTCCCTCGATCGTGGTGGTCGTGGGGTACCTGGTGGCGTTCACCGCGCTCGCCAAGACCCTTCAGATGGGCCTGCCGATCGGCGTGGCGTACGCGATCTGGTGCGCGTTCGGCATCGCCGCGGTGGCCACGGTCGGCGCCGTGCTGTTCAAGGAGCCGATGAACGCGACCGTGGTGGTGGGCCTGCTGCTGGTGATCGCCGGGGTCGTCGCCATCGAGCTGGGCAGCGCCGGCGGGCGCGGGTGACGGGCGCGACCGGCGGGTAGTGGGTGGCGGCGGTGGCTGACGGGCGGCGGGCGCGCGGCGACCGGCGGCGGCGCGCCCTGCTGGAGGCGACGCTGCGGGTCGTCGAGCGGGACGGCGTGGCGGGCGTGAGCCACCGCTCCGTGGCGCGCGAGGCGGGTGTGCCCGCGACCTCGGCGACCTACTACTACGCGACCCTCGACGACCTGCTGGTCGCGACGCTGACCTGGTCGGCGGAGGAGATGGCGGCGAGCTTCCGCGCCCTGGCGCCGACCCCGGCGGCGGTCGCCGGGTTCCTGGCCGACGCCGTGGGCCCGCACCGCGGCCGCACGATGGCCGAGTACGAGCTGTACCTGCTGGCCGCGCGGCGGCCGGAGCTGCGCGCCGCGGCGCGCCGGTGGCTCGACCTGGTCGCCGAGGCGGTCGGCCCGTCGATCGGCGCGGCGGGCCCGGTGGCGGTGCGGGCGCTGCTCGCGGGCCTCGACGGGCTGCTGATCCAGGGCCTGATCGCGGAAATCCCCCCAATGGCGCACGAGTTCGAGCCCGTCGTGTCCCTTCTGATGCCCGCCGGATGACCTTCGCGCGGGACACTGGGTGGCATGGGGTTCCCCAGGCGTGAGTCGTGGCAGGTGTCGCACGGGACCAGTCGCGCGGTCACCACCGCCCTGTTCGTGCGCGACACCCTGGCCCTCTCCGTCGACACCGTGCCCGAGCTGCCGGGCCTCGACCCGTCCGTGCCCGTCGTCGTCCCGGCGGGCGTCGACCGCGCCGCGGCGGTCGACGAGTGGTTGGGCTGGTGGGCCGACGTCCTCGACCACGTGCGCGCCGAGGCGTCGTCCCCGGCGCCGACCGACCCGGGGAGCCAGTCCCTGCGCGTCCGGCCCGCCCTGCGCGCCGCCGTGCTCGCCCTCGGCGAGGCGGCCGACGACTACGCCCGCCACCACGCCACCACGCGCGGCGCGCTGCCCATCGGCGAGGTGGTCCGCGGCGTGGAGAACCGGCTGGGCCGCTACGTCCGCCCGTTCCGGCTGGTCGTCACCGAGGTGCCCGTGCAGGGCATGGTGTGGGAGCGGATGACCGACGCGCACGTCATCGCCTCGCAGCGCTTCCTCGGCGACCCGGCCCGCGCCGCGCCCGCCCTGCGCGCCGTCGTGGAGGCCCTGGCCTGACCGGGCCGGGGGTAGGGACAACCCCCGCACGCCCTCGGGGGTCTCCCCGGTGTGGCGGCCCCCCGCGCCGCCCTAGCGTGGTCACGACGAACGGGTGATGTCTGAGGGGGCAGTCGTGGTCAAGCGGATCGCGTGGTTCGCGGTCGTGGCGGTGGCGGCGGTCGTGCCGCTCACGTCCTGCGTGCGGCTCGTGCAGGAGGGCTTCGACGACCGGCACGCGGTGACGGGGCGGGTCGCCGAGATCAGGGTGCAGAACGGGTCGGGCAACGTGGTCGTCCGCAGCGGCACGGGGGCGACGTCCACCGACGTCCGGCGGCAGGTGCGGTACCCGAAGTCGTCGGACCGGCCGAGCGGCGAGTCGCACCGGCTGGAGGGGGACGTCCTGGTGCTCGACGGCTGCGGCAACCCGTGCTCGGTCGACTACGAGGTCGTCGTCCCGTCCGCCGACGTCCGGGTCACCGGCGAGGTGGGCTCCGGCGACGTGCGCCTGGAGGGCGTGGCCTCGGTCGAGGTCGTGGTCGACTCCGGCAACGCCGTGCTCCGCGACGTCAGCGGCGCGGTGCGGGTGGAGAACGGTTCCGGCGACGTCGAGGCGGCCTCGGTCGGCGGCGCCTTCAGCGGCCGGGTCGACTCCGGCAACGCCCGGCTGTCCGGGATGCGCGGCGCGGTGACCGTCGAGAACGGCTCCGGCGACGTGGACGTGGAGATGGCCGTCGCGGCGCCCGTGCACGCCTCCGCGAGCAGCGGCAACGTGCTGGTCCGCGTGCCGGAGGGGGCGTACCGGGTGGACGCGGTGGCGGACAGCGGGGACCGGGTCGTCGACGTGCGCGAGGACGCCGGCGCCGCCGTCGAGCTGGTGCTGCGCAGCGACAGCGGCAACGTGGCGGTCCGCACGAGGTAGTCGCGGTCAGCGAGGAGCAGCGGTGGTCGGCGACGGCCCCGGCCCCGGTCGACACCGGTCGGCCGGGGCCGTCCGGCGTCCGGGGTGGCGCGGATCACGTCCCGCCGGGAACACCCCGGAGGCCCCGGTCGTTGGACAGGCAGGAAGGTTGAGCCGACTGGACTCAAGTCCGGAAGACCTGGCAAACTTGAGCCGGGACCGCTCAACGCGGGGCTCTCACAGACGCACTACCAGGAGGAATCCAAATGGCGCGAGCGGTCGGCATCGACCTGGGGACGACCAACTCCGTCGTCGCGGTTCTCGAGGGTGGCGAGCCGACGGTGATCGCCAACTCCGAGGGCTCGCGGACGACCCCGTCCATCGTGGCCTTCGCCAAGAACGGCGAGGTGCTCACCGGTCAGCCCGCCAAGAACCAGGCGGTGACCAACGTCGACCGGACGATCCGGTCCGTGAAGCGGCACATCGGCACGGACTGGAAGACCGCCGACGTCGACGGCAAGCAGTACACCCCGCAGGAGATCAGCGCGCGCGTGCTGATGAAGCTCAAGCGCGACGCCGAGGCGTACCTGGGCGAGGAGATCACCGACGCGGTGATCACCGTCCCCGCCTACTTCGAGGACTCGCAGCGCCAGGCCACCAAGGAGGCCGGCCAGATCGCGGGCCTCAACGTCCTGCGCATCGTCAACGAGCCCACCTCCGCCGCCCTGGCCTACGGCCTCGACAAGGGCGAGAAGGAGCAGACCATCCTGGTCTTCGACCTCGGTGGCGGCACGTTCGACGTCTCGCTGCTGGAGCTCGGCGACGGCGTCGTCGAGGTCCGCGCGACCTCCGGTGACAACCACCTCGGCGGCGACGACTGGGACCAGCGCATCGTCGACTGGCTGGTCGACCGGTTCAAGCAGAGCAACGGCATCGACCTGACCAAGGACAAGATGGCGCTGCAGCGCATCCGCGAAGCCGCGGAGAAGGCGAAGATCGAGCTGTCCAGCTCGAACAACGCCTCCATCAACCTGCCCTACATCACGGTCGACTCGGACAAGAACCCGCTGTTCATGGACGAGACGCTGTCCCGCGCCGAGTTCCAGCGGATCACCAACGACCTGCTGGAGCGCACCCGCGCCCCGTTCAACAACGTGATCAAGGACGCCGGCATCAGCGTCGGCGACATCGACCACGTCGTGCTCGTCGGCGGCTCGACCCGCATGCCCGCCGTGGCCGAGCTGGTCAAGGAGCTGACCGGTGGCCGCGAGCCCAACAAGGGCGTCAACCCGGACGAGGTCGTCGCCGTCGGCGCGGCCCTCCAGGCCGGCGTGCTGAAGGGCGAGGTCAAGGACGTCCTGCTGCTCGACGTCACCCCGCTGTCCCTGGGCATCGAGACCAAGGGCGGCGTGATGACCAAGCTCATCGAGCGCAACACGACCATCCCCACCAAGCGCTCCGAGATCTTCACGACGGCCGACGACAACCAGCCGTCCGTGCAGATCCAGGTCTTCCAGGGCGAGCGCGACTTCGCGGCCGACAACAAGAAGCTCGGCATGTTCGAGCTGACCGGCCTGCCGCCCGCGCCCCGCGGCGTCCCGCAGATCGAGGTCACCTTCGACATCGACGCGAACGGCATCGTGCACGTGTCCGCCAAGGACATGGGCACGGGCAAGGAGCAGCGGATGACGATCACCGGCGGCTCCGCGCTGCCGAAGGACGACATCGAGCAGATGATCAAGGACGCCGAGGCGCACGCCGAGGAGGACAAGCGCCGCCGCGAGGAGGCCGAGGTCCGCAACCAGGCCGAGACGCTCGTCTACCAGACGGAGAAGGTCCTCAAGGAGAACGAGGACAAGATCCCCGCCGAGGTCAAGGAGAAGGTCGAGGCCGCCCTCGCCGAGACCACCGAGGCCCTCAAGGGCGAGGACATCGCCAAGGTCCGCACCGCGGTGGAGAAGCTCGCCACCGAGTCGCAGGCCATCGGCCAGTCCCTGTACGCCAACACCGCGCCCACCGCCGACGCCGCGGGCGCCGCGGGTGGCCAGTCCACCGCGGGTGACGCCCCCAAGGCCGACGACGTGGTCGACGCGGAGATCGTGGACGAGGACGAGAAGAAGTGACCCAGTCCGAGGAGCAGCCCCGAGTGGTCGTGAACGACCGCCGGCGCGTCGACCCCGACACCGGTGAGGTGCGCGTCCAGGCGGACGGCGCCGCGGCCGAGGCCCCGGCGAACGGGGGTGGCCGCCACGCCGCCCCCGAGGACGCCCCGGCGTCCGGCACGCTGGACGTCGAGGACGCCCCGACCTCCGGGACCACCCCCGAGGTGGCCCCGGAGGCCCCCGCCGAGGCCGTGTCCGACGTGACGCCCGACGCGGCGCCCGAGGTGGCCGACGACCCGTCCGTCGCGCTGAAGGCCCAGCTCGACGAGCGGACCGCCGACCTCCAGCGGCTCACCGCCGAGTACGCCAACTACCGCAAGCGCGTCGAGCGCGACCGCGAGGCGGTCGTGGCCAACGCCAAGGCGCAGGTGGCCGGCGAACTCCTCGGCGTGCTCGACGACATCGAGCGGGCCGGCGCGCACGGCGACCTCACCGGCGCGTTCAAGGCGGTGGCCGACAAGCTCGTCAACGCCCTGCACGCCACCGGCCTGGAGCCGTTCGGGCACGACGGCGAGGAGTTCGACCCGTCCGTCCACGAGGCCGTGCAGCACAGCACGTCACCCGACGTCAGCGGACCCACCGTGACCGCCGTGCTCCGGCGCGGCTACCGCTTCGGCGAGCGCGTGCTCCGGCCCGCGCTGGTCGCGGTGACCGACCACGAGCCCGCGGCCGCACCGGCCGCGGACGACCAGCAGGACTAGGAAAGGGGGCGGCGTCCGATGAGCGCTAGGGACTGGATCGAGAAGGACTTCTACCGCGAACTGGGCGTCTCCTCCGACGCCTCGGCCGACGAGATCAAGAAGGCGTACCGGAAGTTGGCGCGGGAGCTCCACCCCGACGCCAACCCCGGTGACGCCAAGGCCGAGGCGCGCTTCAAGGCCGTCTCCGAGGCGTACGGCGTGCTGTCCGACGCCGCGAAGCGCAAGCAGTACGACGAAGCCCGCCGCCTCTTCGCCGGGGGCGGCGGGTTCCCCGGCGGCTTCGGCACCGGTGGCGGCGGCGGGTTCGACGTCGGCGACCTGTTCAACCGGCAGCAGCAGGCCGGCGGCATGGGCGGCGGCCTCGGCGACCTCCTCGGCGGGCTGTTCAACCGCCGGGGCGGCGGCACCGCGTCCGCCACCCGCCCCCGGCGCGGCGAGGACGTCGAGACCGACGTGCGCATCGACTTCACCGAGGCCGTGCGCGGCGCCACCGTCCCCATGCGGCTCGCCAGCCCCGCCACCTGCGGCACCTGCACCGGGTCCGGCGCCCGCCCCGGCACGTCCCCCCGCACCTGCACCAACTGCGGCGGCGCCGGCCTCGTCACCCGCAGCCAGGGCGCGTTCGCGTTCAGCGAGCCGTGCGCCGACTGCCGCGGCACCGGCCGGCTCATCGACGACCCGTGCCCCGAGTGCGGCGGCGACGGCGTCAGCACCAAGACCCGCACCCTCACCATCCGCATCCCCGCCGGCGTCGACGACGGGCAGCGCATCCGCCTCGCCGGCCAGGGCGAACCCGGCCGCAACAACGGCCCGGCGGGCGACCTGTTCGTGCGCGTCCACGTGACGCCGCACCCCGTCTTCGGCCGCACCGGCAACGACCTGACCCTCACCACGCCCGTCACGTTCCCCGAACTGGCGCTCGGCACCACGTTGACCGTGCCCACGCTCGACGGCAAGGTGACGTTGAAGGTCCCCGCCGGCACGGCGAGCGGGCGCGTGCTGCGGGCCAAGGGCAAGGGCATCGCCCGGCGCGACGGGCAGGTCGGCGACCTGCTCATCACGCTCCAGGTGGCCGTGCCCAACAACATGGACGCCGACGCCCGCGAAGCACTGGAGAACTACGCCTCGGCCACCGCTCAGCACGACCCGCGCGCCGAGCTCAACGCCCTGTTGGAGAAGAGGTCGGTGTGAGCTTCCCGTTCCCGCCCGGCACCGACGAGGACACGCCGTTCTTCGTCATCTCCGTGGCCGCCCAGCTGTCGGGCCTGCACGCCCAGACCCTGCGCGCCTACGACCGCATGGGCCTGGTCTCCCCGGGCCGCACGTCGGGCGGCGGCAGGCGGTACTCGATGCGCGACATCGTGCTGCTGCGCGAGGTGCAGCGCCTGTCCCAGGAGGAAGGCGTCAACCTGGCGGGCGTCAAGCGCATCATCGAGCTGGAGAACGAGGTCGGCGCCCTGCGGACGAGGGTGCAGGAGCTGACCGAGGAGCTGGCGCAGGCCTTGGCGGCGGCCGAGCACGCGGCGGCCTCGGTGCACGCGTCGTACCGGCGCGACCTCGTGCCGGTGCGGCACGAGACGGCCCTGGTGGTCTGGAAGCCGGCGAAGAAGCGCTGATCAGACCGGGGGCGGCGACACGATCGGGTGATCATCGGCCCTGAGGTGTACGTAAACGGGGGTCCGGCCACTCGGTTGCACATGAGGAACCCCGCGACGCACCACCCGACCATCCCCACCCACCGCCGGCCCACCCCGGTCAGCCACCCCAGCCGGCCATCCCCGGCCCGTGATCTTCAGCCCGGCCGATCCCAGCCCGGCCGATCCCAGCCCGGCCGATCCCAGCCCGGCCGATCCCAGCCCGGCCGATCCCAGCCCGGCCGATCCCAGCCCGGCCGATCCCAGCCCGGCCGATCCCAGCCCGGCCGCTCGCACCCGCTGACCGCCGCTGCCGCCCAGGCCCCGCCGCCTGTGCGCCGCTGCTCGCGGCTGTTCGCCTGCGCGCCGCTCCTCGCCTGCTCGCGGCTGTTCGCCCGTGCCGCCAGGGCCAAGGCCGTCGCCAGGGCCGGGGGCGTAGTCGGGGCGGAGCCGAGGACGGGAGCGGTCAGTCCAGCGTGAACGGGTCGTACTTGATCCGGTCCAGCGGCGTCCCGGCGACCAGCATCCGCGACACGGTGGCGCGGATCATCGACGGCGACCCGCACACCAGCACGTCGCGGTCCTGCCACGTCCCGTACCGCGTGACCACGTCGGCCAGCGTGCCCTGCTCCACGCCCCGCGCGCCCGGGTCCGACTCCAGCACCGGCACGACGGTCAGCCACGGGTTGGTCATCGCGAACCGCTGGAGGTTGTCCAGGTCGTACAGGTCCTCGCGGGTCCGGCCGCCCATGAACAGGTGCACGCGCGGGTTCTCGCCCCACTTGGCCATCTCGTCGATGATCGCGTGCATCGGCGCCACGCCCGTGCCGCCGGCGACCATGAGCACGTCGCGCCCGGACTTCCGGTCGACCGACAGCCGGCCCATGGGCGGGCCGATGCGCCAGACGTCGCCGGGCTGCGTGTGCCCGACGATCGACCGGCTGACCCAGCCGCCCTCGACCGAGCGGATGTGGAACTCGATGATGCCGTCGTCGCGCGGCGCGTTGGCCGGTGTGAAGTAGCGCCACAGGCGGGCGCGCTGGGGCGTCTCCACGCTCACGTACTGGCCGGCGCGGTAGTTCACCGGGTGGTCCGGTTGCAGCCGCACGACGGCCAGGTCCCAGCTCACCCGCTGGTGCTCCAGCACGGTGGCGTGCCAGTACGCGGGGCCGTCGTCGGCCGCGGCGGCCTCCTGCATGGCGCGCGCCATGATCGTGTACGCCTCGGCCCAGGCCATCTCGACCTGCGGCGTCCACGCGGGCCCGGCGAACTTCTTCACCGCCGCCAGCAGCGCCGTGCCGACCGACTCGTAGTGCACGTTGACGACACCGAACTTGCGGTGGTCACGGCCGAGCTGGCGCAGGAACGGGATCAGGTCGTCCGGGCGGTCCACCATCTGCACGACGTGGACGAGCGCGCGCAGCAACCGGCTCCGCTGGACCTCCATGTTCGCGGGGAACATCTCGCGGGTCGCGGGCGCCAGGCTGAAGAGCATGCCGTAGAAGAACTTCGCGACCTCTTCCTGGCGCGGCTCCACCACCGCGAAGCTCTCCCGGATCATCCGCACCATCGCGGTGACGCCAGGAGGAGGTTCTCGGTGCGGAGGGCTCGGGATGGGGCTCAACACAGCGTTCGCAGTCATGGTCCGGGCGCAGTCTCCACGTTTCCAGCGGCGCCAGCAAGGCGCTACCTCGTCAAGCTTCCATCCCCGACGAGGGGACCCTAACCCGTCAACTGGCTGGTTGACTCCTTGATGCCACCTTCGAGTGCAGTGCGATTACCGAGGGTCGCGAGTCGTTCCGACCAACGGGTGGTCATTCCCCATCACTTATACCGAAACAGGGCTTCTTGGCCTACTCCCCCGGCCATGTTCGGCACGAAGAGTCCGATGGGACCCGGGCGGGTGACCGGGCGCGACCCCCACCGAGGAGCCGCGCGCCGCAGGGGCCGGAGGCGTCACCTCACCGGACGAACGCGACCCGCACTGGTGCGGTCCCGCACCGCGCCTGTGGATTCCCACCTGCGGATTGTGGACAACTCGCGTCACCGTGTGGACAACCGCGTGCGACATCCGGGTGACGTGCTCAGCCCTGTTCCTCACGCTCGGCCGCACTCCGCTCCACGCAGAACTCGTTGCCCTCCGGGTCCGCCAGCACGACCCACCCCGTCCCGTCGGGACGGCGTCGGTCGTCCACGAGTGTCGCACCCGCGCGCAGCAGCCGCTCGACCTCGGCGTCGCGGGGGATGTCGGGCTGGAGGTCGAGGTGCAGCCTGTTCTTGACGGTCTTCCCCTCCGGCACCTGGATGAACAGCAGTCCCGGCCCGGACGGCAGCTCGACCAGCGCCTCCGGGTCGCCCGGCTGGTCGTCGTCGCCGACGGGCCGCCCGGTCACGACGCTCCAGAACTCCGCCAGCGCGTACGCGTCCCGGCAGTCGACGGTGATGTGGTGCACGAGAGAGGTCATGCGGAGATCCTCACGCCCGCGCGTGGTCGGCGCACCGGAGTTTCGCCCGACGGGCCGAGGAGCCCGGAGTCGACGAGCCGGCGAACAGGCGAACAGGCGAGCCGACGTGGCCCACGTCACGTGCTTCGGCTAGGTTGAGCGGAACAGGCTCAACTTTTCTGACGTTGAGCAGGACGAGAGCCGGCGCGGACCGCCGGCCCGCGCGCACGAACACCCGACCGAGGTGAGGAATGGACGCTTTCAACCCGACCACGAAGACCCAGCAGGCCGTGTCCGCCGCCGTGCAGGCGGCGACCGTCGGGGGCAACCCGGACGTCACCTCCACCCACCTCCTCGCCGCCCTCCTGGCCCAGGGCGACGGCCTCGCCGCGCCGCTGCTGTCCGCGGTCGGCGCGGACCCGGACCAGGTGCGCAAGGAGCTGGAGCAGCTCTCCCGGGCGCTGCCCTCGGCCAGCGGCTCGTCGGTCTCCGCGCCGCAGCTCTCGCGCGACGCCGTCCGCGTCCTGGGCAAGGCCCAGGAGCTGGCCACCGGGATGGGCGACGAGTACGTCTCGACCGAGCACCTGCTGGTGGGCCTGGCCCACCACGGCGGCCAGGTGGCCGACCTGCTCAAGCGGCACGGCGCGACCCCCGACGCGCTGCGCGAGGCGTTCACCAGGGTGCGCGGCTCGGCGCGGGTCACCAGCCCCGACCCGGAGACCACCTACCAGGCGCTGGAGAAGTACGGCGTCGACCTGACCGAGCGCGCCCGCAAGGGCGAGCTGGACCCGGTCATCGGCCGCGACGCCGAGATCCGCCGGGTCGTGCAGGTGCTGTCCCGGCGCACCAAGAACAACCCCGTCCTGATCGGCGAGCCCGGCGTCGGCAAGACCGCCATCGTCGAGGGCCTGGCGCAGCGCGTCGTGGCGGGCGACGTGCCCGAGTCCCTCAAGGGCAAGCGCGTGGTGGCGCTCGACCTGGGCGCGATGGTCGCCGGCGCGAAGTACCGCGGCGAGTTCGAGGAGCGGCTGAAGGCCGTCCTGAAGGAGATCACCGACTCCGCGGGCCGGGTCATCACGTTCATCGACGAACTTCACACGATCGTGGGAGCCGGCGCGGGCGGCGACTCCGCCATGGACGCGGGCAACATGATCAAGCCGATGCTGGCGCGCGGCGAGCTGCGGATGGTCGGCGCGACCACCCTGGACGAGTACCGCGAGCGCATCGAGAAGGACCCGGCCCTGGAGCGCCGCTTCCAGCAGGTCTTCGTCGGCGAACCGTCCGTCGAGGACACCGTGGGCATCCTGCGCGGCCTGAAGGAGCGCTACGAGGTGCACCACGGCGTGCGCATCACCGACGCCGCCCTGGTCGCCGCCGCCACCCTGTCCGACCGCTACATCACCGCCCGCTTCCTGCCCGACAAGGCGATCGACCTGGTCGACGAGTCGGCGTCGCGGCTGCGCATGGAGATCGACTCCCGCCCGGTCGAGATCGACGAGGTCGAGCGCGCGGTCCGGCGGCTGGAGATCGAGGAGATGGCGCTGGCCAAGGAGTCGGACGCGGCCTCGGTCGAACGCCTCGCCGCGCTGCGCGCCGAGCTGGCCGAGAAGCGCGAGGCCCTGGCCGGCCTCACCGCCCGCTGGCAGAACGAGAAGGGCTCGATCGAGAAGGTCCGCGACCTCAAGGAGCAGCTGGAGCAGCTGCGCGGCGAGTCCGAGCGGGCCGAGCGCGACGGCGACCTCGGTCGGGCCGCGGAGCTGCGCTACGGCCGCATCCCGGCCCTGGAGAAGGAGCTGGAGGAGGCCACCCGCACCACGCAGGACGCCGCCGTGATGCTCAAGGAGGAGGTCGGCCCGGACGACGTGGCCGACGTGGTCTCCGCCTGGACCGGCATCCCGGCCGGCCGGCTGCTGGAGGGCGAGACGGCGAAGCTGCTGCGCATGGAGGACGAGCTGGCCAAGCGCGTCGTCGGCCAGGGCGAGGCGGTGCGGGTCGTGTCGGACGCGGTGCGCCGCACTCGCGCGGGCGTCGCCGACCCCGACCGCCCGACCGGCAGCTTCCTGTTCCTCGGCCCCACCGGCGTCGGCAAGACCGAGCTGGCCAAGGCGCTCGCCGAGTTCCTGTTCGACGACGAGCGGGCGATGATCCGCATCGACATGAGCGAGTACTCCGAGAAGCACTCGGTGGCCCGGCTCGTCGGCGCGCCCCCCGGCTACGTCGGCTACGACCAGGGCGGGCAGCTCACCGAGTCCGTCCGGCGCCGCCCGTACAGCGTGGTGCTCCTCGACGAGGTGGAAAAAGCTCACCCGGACGTGTTCGACGTGCTGCTCCAGGTGCTCGACGACGGCCGCCTCACCGACGGCCAGGGCCGCACGGTCGACTTCCGCAACACCATCCTGGTGCTGACCTCGAACCTCGGTTCGCAGGTCATCGCGGACGCCAACCTCGACGAGCGGCAGCGCGAGGACGCGGTGATGGGCGTCGTCCGCACCCACTTCAAGCCCGAGTTCCTGAACCGGCTCGACGACGTCGTGGTGTTCCACTCGCTGGCCACCGAGGAGCTGACCTCCATCGTGGACATCCAGGTCGAGCGCCTCGCGCGGCGCCTGGGCCAGCGCAGGCTGACCCTGGAGGTCACCCCGTCGGCCCGCGACTGGCTCGCGCTGAACGGCTTCGACCCGGTGTACGGCGCGCGCCCGCTGCGGCGGCTCGTGCAGTCGTCGATCGGTGACCAGCTGGCCAAGGAACTGCTGGCCGGCGAGGTGCGCGACGGCGACGTGGTCAGGGTCGACGTGGTCGACGACCAGTCCGGCCTGATCGTCGGGCGCGGCTAGCGGCGTCCCCCGGCGTTCCCCCGGCGTTCCCCCGGCGTTCCCCCGGCGTTCCCCCGGCGTTCCCCCGGCACCCGGCGTCCCACCCCCCGGTGGGGTGCCGGGTGCCGCCTTCCGGGTAACAGCTTGATCCGTTTGCGCGTGCCGCGCCGCCGGTGATCTTCGCTCCGGCGGCGGGTCCCGCTACTCTCGCACCCGTGGGCATACCGGCGTGGGTCTGGTTCACCGTCGCCGCGGTCGCGGGCGTCGCGGGGTTCGCCCTGCTCGCCACCGACCGGGCGCAACGAACCGCGCGTAACCGCGAGCGTCGCAGATGGGCGGCGCTGCGCGGCTGGCAGTTCGAGGAGACCGACCACGTGCTGCCCACCCGGTGGGAGAGCGGCGCGATCGCGTACTACGGCGCGGGCGTCGCCAAGGACGTGGTGGCGGGGTCGACCTTCACCGCCGACGGTCGCCGCCAGGTCTACGTGCTCGACCACGAGACCGGCGGCAAGATCAACTCGGTGCTGGTCGGCGTGCGCTGCCGGCGTGCGCTGCCGGTGGTCGTGGAGCTGTGGCTGCCCAGCGTGCCGTTCCAGCGCGACCAGATGCCCGACCTGCTCGGACCGGTCGGCTCGCGGTACGCGTTCGTGAGCGAGCTGCCCGCCGCGCGCAAGCTCATCACCCCCGACCTGGTGGACGCCGCCGAGGAGATCGGCGCCGACGTCACCGTCGTGTGGCTGGAGAACGACTGGGTGCTGGCCGCCGCGCCGCCCGGCTCGACCCCGGCCCGCATCGAGCGGCTGCTGCGCGACCTCGGCGAGCTGGCCGACGTGGTCGACCCGTTCGACGCCGAGGACGACCCCGGCGCCGAGATCCACCGACCGCAGTTCGGGGGGAAGCAGTGACGCCACCGACCGCCCTGGTCACGGGCGCGTCCTCGGGCATCGGGGCCGCGTTCGCGCGCCGCCTCGCCGCCGAGGGGCACGACCTGGTGCTCGTCGCCCGCGACGAGGCGAGGCTGGAGCGCGCCGCGGCCGAGCTGCGCGCCGCGCACGGCGTGGCCGTGCGGGTGCTGCCCGCCGACCTCGCCACCGAGGAGGGCCGCGCCGCCGTGGCCGACCACCTCGCCGCGCACGAGGTGGACCTGCTGGTCAACAACGCGGGGTTCGCGCTGTCCGCCGAGTTCGTGGACGCCGACCCGGCCGCGCTGGAGTCCCAGTTGGACGTCAACGTGCGCAGCGTGCTGCGGCTGACCAGGGCCGCGCTGCCCGGCATGGTGGCGCGCGGCCGGGGTTCGGTGGTCAACGTGTCCAGCGTGGCCGGTTTCCTGCCGGGGCGCGGCACCACCTACAGCGCCGACAAGGCGTGGGTGACGTCGTTCTCCGAGGGCATGGGCATGGCCACCGCGGGCACGGGCGTGCGCGTGATGGCGCTGTGCCCCGGCTTCGTGCGCACCGAGTTCCACCAGCGGGCGCGGATCGACATGTCGAAGACGCCCGACCTGCTCTACGTGGACGTCGAGCGGCTCGTGCACGACGCCCTCGCCGACCTGCGGGCCGGCCGGCAGCTGTCCATCCCGGGTGCCCAGTACAAGGCCATCACCCTGTTCGCCCGCCTCGTCCCGCGCCCGCTGCTGCGCCGGATCGCGTCGCGCGTGGCGGGCGGCCGGGGGCGCACCTAGATCGCGTGGAACCCGGGCGGCGCGCCGCTCGTCGGACCCCCTGAGGTGGAACAGGGAGGACCGTCCGTGGGTGAACAGTTCAGGGTGGAGCCGGCAGAGCTCCGCGGGTACGGCGAGTTGCTGACCCGCAACGCGCAGCACTTCCTGGCGATCAAGGAGCACGCGATCGCCAAGGGGGGCGACACCTCCGGCTTCACCGGGCTGCTCTCGCTGCTCCAGCCGGTCGTCACCGGCGTCGCCGCCCTGTACGGGGAGACGCTCGACCTCGCGAACCAGAGGATGGTCAAGGAGGCCGAGGGGCTGACCGCGGCGGCCGACGTGTACCAGCGGGGCGAGGAGATGGCGATGAGCTACCTCGACCGCGTGCTGGAGCGGCTGGCCGAGGTCTCGCCCGTGCCCGCGCTGGGCGGTGACGGCGAATGACCGCGTACGCCGATGTCGAGGACCCGTCGGTCGCGCTCAACGCGGCGGCGGAGGACCGGCCCGGTCGCCAGTCCACCAGGGAGCTGATCGAGAAGGCCGGCTGGAAGATCCAGGGCGTCAACTGGATCTACGAGAAGGTCACCGGCGAGAACCTCGTCGAGTCGCTGATCAACCCGCTGCTGGGCGACTTCGAGAAGATCGACGCGAACGCCAACGCGTGGGACCGGGTCGCCAAGGCGCTGGACTCGGTGCGGCACAACGTGGGCGAGGGCGCCAAGCAGCTCGGCCCGCACTGGGAGGGCGACGCCGCGCAGGCGTTCGAGACCCGGATGGGCACCGTGTGGGTCGTCGCCATCGAGGCCGACTCGCAGGTCGCGCGGATCATCGGCAACCAGTTCCAGTCGACCGCGAAGACCTGCCGGACCGCGTGCGGGCTGGCGCTGACGCTGCTCGACATGCTCGTCGGCAAGCTCATGGAAGCCGCGATGACGGCGTGGATCCCCGTCGTCGGCTGGGGCCGCGCGGTGTGGATGGTCTACGACGCGATCCAGATCGTGGACGCCATCCGCAAGATCATCATCTCCATCCAGACGCTGATCGAGGGCGTCAAGGGCATGGTCGACGGCATCGTCGCCATGGGCACCGCGCTGGCCAAGCTCAAGGACGTGCGCGACGTCAACGACCTGCTCGACGTGGTCGACGGCTACCAGGACGGCAGGCAGAAGTACGACGACGGCGTGGCCGCCGCCAAGTCCGGCGCCATCGGCGTCGCCATGGGCGGCTACTCGCTCGGCAAGGCGGGCACCGCGGCGCACGGCCGCTACCAGCAACCGCCGCCCTCGGCACCGGCCCCGGTGCCGGCGGAGTCGGGCGCCGGGGGTGGTGGGCAGTGACGTTCCCCTACGACAGGGCCCGCCTCGACGGGCTGGTCGCCGACGTGGAGGCGCGGATCGCCGACGTCGAGCGGACGGCGCGGCAGGCGAGCCAGGTGCGGATGCGCTCGCGCGGCCTGGGCCAGGCCGACTTCGCGGAGATCTCCCGGTTCGCGAACGGCCCGGGGGCGCCGCGCGAGCTGAAGGAGCTGGCCCGGCGCGTGGACGCGGGCGAACTGTCCTGGGAGGACATCGCCTCGGGCCGCGCGGTGGACGACGACGGCGTGCAGCGGGCGTTGCAGGCCGGCGTCCCCGACCTCCAGCGCGCCTACACCGCGATCCGGGAGGGCGACGACCCCGAGGACGTGGTGTCGGCCGGGTCGCCGCGGCCGGGCGGGCGCGGCGACGACGACGAGCCGCGCGGGTTCACCGAGGACGCCTGGTAGGACCTGAGGGTGCGCCGACCTGCCGTTCGGTCAGAACGGCAGGTCGATCGGGCCCCCACCGGCGTGGTTCGTGCCCACGCCGCGCACCACGTCGTGGGCGACCGCGGCGGCGATGGCCAGCGAGCGCACCGGTTCCGGGGTGCCCGGCCGGAGGCGGACGGTGTCGCGGCGGACCCTGCGGCCCTCGCGCTCGGTGATCTGGCGGGTCGTGAAACCGGCCACCTCGCCGAGCGACGCCAGGCGGTTGCCGTTCGCGTCGTAGAGCCCCGCCGCGCCCCGACCCTCGTTGCGGACCGTGCCGACGAGCGCGCCCGCCGGGGTGAGGACCTGCACCGGGGGGCGGCCGACGCCCTTGACGACGCGCAGCACCGGCTGCCCGCGGTCGGCCAGGACCAGGTCGAACCCCGTGCGGCCGGAGAAACCGGTGGCGCGGACCAGCCTGCGCAGCGGCCCGGGGCCCCGGCGCTCGGCCACGGTCGCCAGCGGCGTCCCCCGCTCGTCGCGGACGTCCATCCGGAAGCGGGTGCGCAGGAACAGGCTGCGCGCCGTCCACGGTTGTTCCAGGAACAGCGTGTGGGTGCCGGGAAGGGTCACGGTGTGCCAGCGTACGGCCCGGTGTGACAGTCTTGGGACCCGTGCGAACTGAAGTGGTTCTGGACCCCGCGGCCAAGGCCGAGCTGGCGCGGCTGGTGAGCGAGTTGGCCGTCGTGCGCGGCAAGGTCACGCTGTCCTCCGGCAAGGAGGCCGACTACTACGTCGACCTGCGCCGGGCGACCCTCCACCACGCCGCCGCGCCGCTGGTCGGCCGGCTGCTGCGGCAGCTCACCGCCGACTGGGACTACGTCGCCGCGGGCGGCCTCACGCTGGGCGCGGACCCGGTGGCCACCGCGATGATGCACGCGGCGGTGGCGTCCGGCGAGGTGCTGGACGCGTTCGTCGTGCGCAAGTCCGCCAAGCAGCACGGGATGCAGCGGCAGATCGAGGGCGTCGAGGTCGCCGGCCGGCGCGTGCTCGCCGTCGAGGACACCTCCACCACCGGGGGCAGCGTGCTCACCGCCGTGGAGGCGCTCAAGGAGCACGGCGCGACCGTCGTCGGCGTGGCCACCGTCGTGGACCGCGGCACGGGCGCGCGCGAGGTCGTCGAGGCCGCGGGCCTGCCGTACCGGTACCTGCTGGACCTCGCGGACCTGGGCCTGGCCTGACATGACCGCCCTGGTCCTGCTCCTGGTGATCGTGGCGATCCTCGGTGCCGGGGTCGCCGTCGGGCTGTCGCGCCGGAAGCGGAACCCGTTCGCGGACCAGGGGTTCGTGACCGGGTGGGAGCAGCGGATGCGGGCGCTGGAGGCGTCCCTCGGGTGGCGGTTCGTCGCCGAGGACCAGGGCTTCCAGGAACGCGTCCCGCAGATCGGCCGGATGCTGGAGGCCGACCGGAGCCGGGTGAAGTTCCAGCTCGTCGGCCACTGGCGCGGCGTGCCGGTGCTGGCGGTCGAGGTCGTGCTGCGGACGGACAACGTCGTCACGTCCGAGTACCGCACCTACTCGGTCGTCGTCGTGCCGCGCCCCATGCCCGGTCCGTGGGTGCTGATCAGCCCGCGCGAGGACGGCGTGTGGGGCCTGTTCGAGCAGTTCGTGCCGTCCGGCGACCCGAACTTCGACGCCCGGTACGAGGTGCGCCGCCGCAACCCGGCGTTCGCGGGCGCGCTGCTCGCCTCGGGCCTGCCCCAGGCCCTGCTCCGGGACCCGCGCGCGCAGGGCGTCGCCATCGCGTTCGACGAGCACGCCCTGGCCGCCGCCGTGCCCGCGCCGCTGCTCCAGGCCCCGTTGGGCCACTTGGCGGACCTGCTGCTGGACCTGGCGGGCAACGTGCCGTGGCAGGCCCTGCCGCGAGGCTGAAGACCGTTCGCATTTGGCGCGCGCGTGATCGCCGACGGGCCTACCCTGGGTTCAGGGAGGAGGTCGCTATGGTCGCGCGCGCGTCAGCCGAGTTGGTCATGGTGGTGCACTTCGGGGTCCTGCTCTTCCTCGTCGTCGGCGGGTTCCTCGCCTGGCGCTGGCCGAGGCTGCTGTACTTCCACCTGGCGATGGCCACGTGGGGCCTGCTGGTCGTGCTGTTCCCCCTCGCCTGCCCCCTGACCTGGCTGGAGAACACCTTCCGCACGGCCGCCGGCCAGGAGCCGCTCGTCAGCGGCTTCATCGACACCTACATCGACGGCGTGCTGTACCCCGACGCGGCGGCCCGCCCGGTGCAGGTGCTGGTGGCGCTCGCGGTGATCACGTCGTGGGTCGGGTACTACCTGAAGCGACGCGCTGGACAAACCTCGTCGGCGCGCACGCCGGAGGCGTGTCGCTGAACCGGCTCAGCGGCCCGTTCGGCTGTTGGACCTACTTCGACCGCTCCGCTCCCCTCCCCGTTCTACGCTGACCGGGAGGCGATCGGTGTGAAATGGTTCACGCGCAGGAGAACCGCTTGGCGGTTAGACCTCTACTCGAATCTCCTGGCCCATTACTGCGGGCTTGTCGAACAAGGGATGGGGGCCAATTGGCGCGTCATCACGTGGGACCAGGAAGTGCGGGTGGCCGAGAACGGTGACGTGAGGCAGCGGCTGCTCTTCACCATCTCGGCGGAGTGCGACAGGCTCGACTTCGTCAGCTTCCACGACGCCGTGGACTGGGACTGGCCCGCGAAGCACCGGGATCGGGTCAGGATCGAGGTGCGATCACCGGAGGTCGACGGTGTCGGTGGTGCGAGGCTCGACGTGACGCACCGCCGGTCGGGCGACCGGAGGCTCAGGTCGTTCATCCACTTCGACCGCCCGCTCACGCGTGGCGAGGAGTTCACCGCGGTCGTCGAGGTGTTCTGGCCCGCGATGTGCCTGCCGTTCGTCCTCGGGCACGGACCCGACCGGTTCACCTCGTCGTTCGGCGAGACCGCGCGGCTCGTGAGCCACCGGGTCCTGGTGCCGAAGAAGTGGGCGGTGAAGTTCGAGCACGTCGGTGTGCTGCCCGGGCGGGACGATTACGCGTTGACCGTTTCCCACAACGCGCGAAATCAGGTCGAGGCCTCGCTGACGGTGCGCGACGTGCCCGGTTACCGGAAGGTCGGGTTGAAGTTCGACACGGCCCGGACGCCGGCCTGACTACGATCTCCGGGTGTCGCGAGTCGTCCTCGAAGGTTTTCACGCGGTCAAGCACGCCGTCCGGTTCGGCGCGACCGTCGAGCGGCTGGTCGCGCTCGACCGGGACGCCGCCGTCGCGCTGGCCCGCTCGCACGCGCCCGACCTGGTGGACGTGTTCGAACGGGCCGAGGTGGTGGACGTCGCCGGGTTCCAGCGGGTCGTGGGGCGGACCCACCCGACCGGGGTGGGGGCGGTGGCGGTGCGGCCCGCGGCGGAGGGGGTTCGGCCGGGCGCGCCGGTCGTGCTGCTGGACAACCCGCGCAACCTCGGCAACCTGGGCGCGGTCGTGCGGGTGGCGGCCGGGTTCGGGGCGGGGGGCGTGTGGTCCACCGGGGACGTCGACCCCTGGCACCCGACGGTGGTGCGGGCGGCGGCCGGGCTGCACTTCGCGGTGCCCGTGGCGCGGGTGGACCGGGTCGGGGAGATCGGCGGGACGGTGGTCGCGTTCGACGCCGGCGGCGTGGACGTGCGGGGTTTCCGGGTGCCCGACGACGCCGTGCTGGCGTTCGGGTCCGAGCGGCACGGGTTGTCGGCGGCGGTGAGGGAGCGGGCGGACGTCGTGGTGTCGCTGCCGATGCGGCCGGGCGTGTCCAGCTACAACCTGACCACCAGCGTGGCCATGGCGCTCTACCACTGGGAGCTGTTCCGGCCGGGCCCGTGACCGGCCGGGCCCGTGACCGGTTGGGCCCGTGACCGGTTGGACGGATGATCAGTTGGACCCGTGATCAGTTGAACCCGTGATCGGCGGGCACCCTGGTGGGGTGAGCACACCGAAGACCCACACCGCGCGGGCGGGGGCGGCCGAGCGGGCCGTCGTGTCGCGGCACGTCCGCCGGCTCTGGGGGCTGCCGGGCACGGCCCTGGGGCTGGCGCACTGGCCCGCCGACCCGCCGGACCGCGCGCACGTCCGGTTCGGCTACTGGTGGCAGGCGCACCTGCTGGACTGCCTGCTCGACGCCCAGCTGCGCGCGCCGCGCGGTGACCGGGAGGAGCTGGTCGAGCGGCTGGTGCGCGGCATCCGGCTGCGCAACCTGGGCCGCTGGGTCAACGACTACTACGACGACGTCGCGTGGCTGGGGCTCGCGCTCCAGCGGGCCGGGCGGGAGGGCCGGGTGTCGCGGCCGGGGGCGGTGGGGGTCATCGCGCGCCGGCTGCGGGACGCGTGGACCGACGACGCCGGCGGCGGGATCTGGTGGAAGACGGACGACGACTTCAAGAACGTGCCCGCGAACGGCCCGGCCGCGATCTTCCTCGCCCGCCTCGGCGAGCGCGGGCGGGCGCGGTCCATCGTGGACTGGGTCGAGGGCAGCCTGCGCGACGAGGGCACCGGCCTGCTGTGGGACGGCCTGCACGTCCACCCGGACGGCACGGTCCGCGAGGTCGAGCACAACCTCTACACCTACTGCCAGGGCGTCGTGCTGGGCGCGTGCGTCGAGCTCGGCGGCGAGCACGACGACGTGGCGGCGCGGATCGTCGACGCGGTCGGCGACCACCTCGCGGCGGACGGCGTGCTGCGCGGGCACGGCGGGGGCGACGGCGGGCTGTTCACCGGCATCCTCACCCGCTACCTGGCGCAGGCGGCGCTGCGGCTGCGCCGTCCCCAGGCGGCCCGCGCGGCCGACCTCGTGCTCCGGTCCGCGGAGGCGGTGTGGGCGAACCGGGCCGTCGTGGAGGGCGGGCCGCTGTTCGGTCCGGAGTGGTCGGAGCCCGCCGGCCGGCCGGCGGGCGGTGCTCCGGAGCGCGACCTGTCCGTGCAGCTGGGCGGGTGGATGGCGCTGGAGGCCGCGGCCCTGCTGGAGCGCGACGGCCGGTGAGCCGGGCGTGCGGTGAGCCGGGTGCCGGGGGCCCGCGGTGGAACGGGCCTGCGGTGGAACGGGCCTAGTGGCAGCCGCAGGACTGCCGGTGCCTCAGCACGGGCGGCAGGCGGATCGTCTCGGGCGGCCGGGTCGGGTCCTCGATGCGGGACAGCAGGAGGCGGACCGCGGTGCGGCCGATCTCCTCGACCGGCTGGGCCGCGGTGGTCAGCGGCGGGTCGACCAGCTCGGCCCACTCCACCTCGTCGTAGGTGACCAGCGCCAGCTCCGAGCCGATCCGCACGCCGTGCGCGCGGGCCGTGCGCAGCACCTCCACCAGCACCTGGTGCCCGCCCACCACGACCCCGGTGACCTGCCCGAGCAGCGGCTCCAGCGACGCGGCGACGATCGACTCGTCCCACGGCAGCCCGGCCCGGCCGAGGCCGAGGCGGTAGCCCAGGACGCGCTCGTCGGTGGTGGCCAGGCCCGGCGTGCCGCGGACCAGGCCGATGCGCCGGTGGCCCAGCTCCGCCAGGTGCCGGACCAGCGAGGACGTGGCCTGCACGTTCTCCGGGCCGACCTGGTCGGTGTCCTGCGCGACGGTCAGCCGGTCCACCAGCACGGTCGGCACGCCCAGCCGGCGCAGCTCGGGCAGCGCGGCCGAGCCGGACGTGGGCGTGAGCAGCACACCGTCCACGCGGCGCGAGCGCAGCATCCGCACGGCGGCCTGCTCGGACTCGGCGTCCCCCTGGGTGTCGATCAGCACGAGCGAGTACCCGGCGCGGGTGGCCTCGCCCTCGATGGCCGCGATCAGCTCGGCGAAGTACGGGTGCGACACGAGCGACACGGCCAGGCCCAGCGACTTCGTGCCACCGGTGACCAGCGAGCGCGCGATGGCGTCACCGGTGTAGCCGGTCTCCTCGATCGCCTTGAGGACCCGTTCCCTGGTGCCGGCCGCGACGGGTCTCGTCTCGTTGATCACGTGTGAGACCGTGGTGATGGAGACGCCGGCGAGACTGGCGACCTCCCGCATGGTGACCATGGACTCGTCCCCGTTCGGGCCTGTGCGCAAGCGATTGCGTGGGACTTTACCCGCCGGAGGGCCGTGCCGTGGTCTGCGTGCTGTGTGTCGGGCTGACGACCGTGGACGTGACCCAGCGCGTCACCGAGTTCCCGGAGCCGGGGCGGAAGGTGCAGTCGCTGGGCGTCGAGGTGGTGCCGGGTGGACCGGCGGCGAACGCGGCGCGCGCCGTGGCCGCGCTCGGGCACCGGGCCGTGCTGCTGACCGCCGTGGACGGTGACCTGGGCGGGTTCGCGCGGGAGCGGCTGCACCCGGTGGAGGTGCGCTCGATCGGGCCGGGGCCGGCGGTGAGCGCGGTGGTCGTGCGCGACCGCGACGGCGAGCGGACCGTGGTCTCGCGCAACGCCGCCGACGTGGAGGTGGGCGCGCTGGGGGCGGGTGCGGTGGACCCGGCCGTCGTGGACGGGGCGGACGTGGTGCTCGTGGACGGTCACCTGGGCGCGGCGGCGGTCGCGGTGGCGCGCGAGGCGCGGCGGCGGGGCGTGCCGGTGCTGCTGGACGGCGGCAGCTGGAAACCGGTGCTCGACGAGCTGCTGCCGCTGGTGGACGTGGCCGCGTGCGCCGAGGGGTTCGAGCTGTCCGAGGCGGAGCTGCACGACCGGGGCGTGCCGCTGGTCGTGCGCACGCGCGGTCCGCGTCCCGTCACCTGGTCGCGCGGTGGTGCGACGGGCTCGCAGGAGGTACCTGTTGTCGAGGTCCGCGACACCAA
Organism: Saccharothrix sabaoui; assembly: GCF_051756985.1. Classification (NCBI taxonomy): domain Bacteria; kingdom Bacillati; phylum Actinomycetota; class Actinomycetes; order Pseudonocardiales; family Pseudonocardiaceae; genus Saccharothrix; species Saccharothrix sabaoui. The sequence continues at coordinate 50,319 of NZ_JBPKJK010000012.1, read as the reverse complement.
CGGCGCGGGCGACGTGTGGCACGGCGCGCTGGCGGTCGCCCTCGCCCTCGGCCGGTCGATCGGACCGGCGGTGCGGTGGGCGAACGAGGTCGCGGCGGTGCGCGTGCGGCACGCGGCGGCGGACTGGGTGGAAGGGCTGGGACGGTGGCGGGACAGTCGGTGAGGTTCGACGAGCTGGTCGACCGGGCGCGGCTGCTGGCCGACACCGGTGAGCGCAGGCTGCTCGGCATCGGCGGCGCGCCCGGGTCGGGCAAGTCGACGCTCGCGCGCCGCCTGGTGGACGCGCTGGGGCCCGCCGCCGCGGCCCTGGTGGAGATGGACGGCTTCCACCTGGCGCAGCGCGAGCTGGAGCGGCTGGGCATCGCCGACCGCAAGGGCGCGCCGGACACGTTCGACGTGCCTGGCTACGTCGACCTGCTGGGCCGGCTCAAGGCGCGCGGGCCGGACGTGGTGTACGCGCCGGAGTTCCGCCGCGAGATCGAGGAGCCGGTGGCGTGCGCGGTGCCGGTCGACCCGTCCGTGCCGCTGGTCGTGACCGAGGGCAACTACCTGCTGATGCAGTACGACAAGTGGAAGCGCGTGCGGCTGGTGCTGGACGAGGCGTGGTTCCTGCTGGTCGACGAGGACCTGCGGGTGGCGCGGCTCGTCGACCGGCACGTCCGGTACGGGCGGTCGGCGGAGGAGGCGCGGGAGCGCGTGCTGCGCGGCAGCGACCACGTCAACGCGCTGATGGTGAACGCGTCGAAGGCCACCGCCGACCTGGTGATCGGCGAGGTGCTCTGAGCGGGGTCGCGGCCACCGGGGGTCGCGGCCACCGGTAGTCGCGGCTACTGGGGGAGGGAGGCTTCCTCGTCCACCGGCTTCTTCATCTCCTGCCGGTAGCGGAACACGCCGTACGCCGTGCCGAGCACGAAGAACGCGACGCTGACGACGAGCGCGACCGTCTCCAACCACGGCACGGCCGACAGCAGGCCCGCGCCGTAGTAGCCGGCCAGCACCAGCGTCGGCACCCACGCGATCGCGCCGATGGTCGTGGCCAGCATGAACCTGCGCGGGTCCATCCGGGCCGCGCCCGCGATCATCGGGGCCAGCGTGCGCACCCACGGTATCCAGCGGGCCAGCACGACCGCCCAGAAGCCGCGCCGGTCCAGGAAGTCCCGCGCCTTGTCCAGGTTCTGCCGGTTCAGCACCTTGCCGCCACGCCGCGCGAGCAGCCTGGTGCCGGTGTGCCTGCCGATGTAGTAGCCGATCTGGTTGCCGACGACGGCCACGATCAACGCGGCCAGCGACAGCAACCAGGCCGACAGCTCGCCGTCGTGCGACGCCAGGACGACGCCGGCGGCGAACAGCAGCGAGTCGCCGGGCAGGAACAACCCGAAGACGAACGCGCACTCGAAGAAGATGAAGCTCAGCGTGATCAACCACACGGCCGTGGGGCCTGCGGAATCGAGCGAGCCGAACGACATGGCTTCGGACGTAGCGGACAACACCACCCGTGCAGGGTACGTGGCACCGGGGGCTCGACTGGGCGACTTGGCGTCAACGGTTCGAGGAAGCCTCGAAGTCGTGGCTCAACGGTGACCGACGACTACGCAACGCAACCGTTGCCTTCGCGTCGAACGGCGTTAGCGTGGGGGGATGGGGTCCCTGCTGGCCGAACTCCGCACCGCCATCGGCGCCGACGCGGTGCTCACCGACGCCGACGTCACCGCGGCCTACCGGCGCGACATGATGCCGCTGGCCCCGCACGGGCAGCCGCTGGCCGTCGTGCTGCCGTCGTCCGCCGAGCAGGTGCAGGCCGTGGTGCGGGCGTGCGCGGCGGCCGGCACGCCGGTCGTGCCGCGCGGCGCGGGCAGCGGGCTGTCCGGCGCGGCCAACGCGGTCGAGGGCTGCGTCGTGCTGGTCACCACGAAGATGAACGCGATCGTGGAGGTCGACCCGGACAACCGGCTGGCCGTCGTCGAGCCGGGCGTGGTCAACCTCGACCTGCGCGCCGCCGTGGAGAAGCACGGGCTGTTCTACCCGCCCGACCCGTCGAGCTACGACTGGTGCACGATCGGCGGCAACCTGGCCACCAACGCGGGCGGCCTGTGCTGCGTGAAGTACGGCGTGACCACGGACTCCGTGCTCGGGCTGGACGTCGTGCTGGCCGACGGCGAGCTGCTGCGCACCGGCCGGCGGACCGTGAAGGGCGTGGCCGGGTACGACCTGACCAAGCTGTTCGTCGGCAGCGAGGGCACGCTCGGCGTGATCACCCGGGCCACGCTGGCGCTGCGCCCGCTGCCGCAGGCGCCGGCCACGCTGGTCGCGACGTTCGGCAGCACGGCGGCGGCGGGCGCGGCGGTGAGCCGGGTCGTGGCCGAGGGCGTCGTGCCGTCCCTGATGGAGATCATGGACCGCACGTCGATCCGGGCGGTCGAGCAGCACCTGAAGACCGACCTGAACGCGGGCGCGGCGCTGCTGCTGTGCCAGTCGGACTCGGGCGGCGAGGCGGCCCGGCGGGAGCTGGCCGCGATCGAGGAGGCGTGCGCCGCGGCGGGCGCGGAGCTGGTGTACGCCACGGACGACGTGTCCGAGGGGCGCGACCTGCTGGCCGCGCGGCGGGCCGTGCTCCCCGCCCTGGAGGTCTACGGGGCGTGGCTGACCGACGACGTGTGCGTGCCGCGGACGCGGATCGCGGACCTGATCGCCGGGTGCGAGCGGATCGCGGACGAGGTGGGGCTGCGGGTCGCCGTGGTCGGGCACGCGGGCGACGGCAACATGCACCCCACGATCGTGTACGACCCGTCGTCCGAGGGCGAGCTCGCGCGGGCGCGGCGGGCGTTCGAAGAGATCCTCGGGTTGGGCCTGGCGCTGGGCGGCACGGTCACCGGCGAGCACGGCGTCGGCAAGGTCAAGCGCGAGTGGCTGGAGAGGGAGATCGGCCCGGTCGGCCTCCGCGTCCACCGCGACGTCAAGCGCGCGCTGGACCCGCGGAACCTGTTCAACCCGGGGTCGATGTTCTCGCTGTGAGCACCGGGCCGTGAGCGCCGGCCGTGAGCGCCGGCCGTGAGCGCCGGCCGCGCGTGGGCCGTTGGTCGGTGCGCTGCTGGTCGGTGCGCTGTTAGTCGATGCGCCGGATCTGCTGGGTGCGGTCGTCGGCGAAGCGGTGCTCCTCGGCGAAGTCGTCCACGCGGTCGATGACCTGCGTGACGTCCTCGACCTCCTGGGCGAGCAGCGACTTCTTCTCGCGCCGCGCCTTGATCACCTCGATGATGATCGGGACGACCGAGATCAGCACGATCAGGATCAGCATCATCTCGATGTTGTCCCGCACGAACGGGATCTGGCCGAGGAAGTAGCCGAGGACCGTGATGCCCGCGGCCCACGCGATGCCGCCGATGAAGGAGTAGGTGAAGTACTTGCGGCGGTCCATCCGGCCCACGCCCGCCATGGCGGTGATGAACGTGCGCACGATGGGCACGAACCGGGCCATGACGATCGCCCGCGCGCCGTACTTCTCGAAGAACTCCTCCGTCTTGTCGACGTACTCCTTCTTGAAGATCTTCGACTCGGGCTTGCTGAACAGCGCGGGCCCCGCCCGGTAGCCGATCCAGTAGCCCACGACGTTGCCGAGCATGGCGCACACCGTGAGCAGCAGGCACACCAGCCACAGCGGGTACTCCAGCAGGCCGGTCGCCACGAACATGCCCGCCGTGAACAGCAGCGAGTCGCCGGGCAGGAAGAACCCGACCAGCAGGCCGCACTCCGCGAAGATGATGAAGCAGAGCCCGACCAGCATGTACGGCCCGAGTCCTTCGAGCAGGACCTGCGGGTCGAGCCAGTCCGGACCGAGGGCAATCGGCGACACCGTCACGCCGCCCACCGTACAGCCTCAACGGAGCGTGACGACCGCCACGACCGTGCCCGACGCGAGGCCCAGCAGCACGGCGAGCAGCAGCACCCACCCCGCGCCGAGGGTCGGGCGGGGCGGGCGCGCCGGGACCGCGGGGTGCGCGCCGGAACTGGTGGCCTGGGCGCGCAGGGCGTCGGTCACCAGCTTCTCGTGGTCTTCGGGCACGGACCCAGTGTGGCACCGGCCCCCGCTCCCGGGAGCCGGTTCGCGCGGGGCCGGTCGGTTCGCGCGGGGCCGGTTCGCGCGGGGGTCGGTCCTCGCCGGCGTCAGTCCTTGACCCAGGCGCCCCGGCTCATCACCTCGCGCGGGCGCAGCTCGGCGTCGAGGACGACGACGTCGGCGGCCAGGCCCGCGCGCAGCTCGCCGGTCACGCCCTCCAGGCCCAGCAGCCGCGCCGGCCGCGCGGAGGTGGCGGACACGGCCTCCTCCACGGTCAGGCCGCAGGAGGTGACCGCGTTGCGGAACGCGGCGTCCATGGTGAGCGTGCTGCCCGCGAGGGACGCGCCGCCCGCCAGCGTCGGCACGCCGTCCACCACGCGGACCTCCAGGCCGCCGACGTCGTAGACGCCGTCGCCCACGCCCGCCGCCGCGATGGCGTCGGTGACCAGGACGGTGCGGTCGCGCCCCGCGTGCCGGGCGGCCAGGCGCACGGCCGTCGGGTGCAGGTGCACGAGGTCGCAGATCAGCTCGACGGTGACCCGCTCGTCGTCCAGCAGCGCGCCGATCGGGCCGGGCTCGCGGTGGTGCAGCGGGCGCATCCCGTTGAACAGGTGGGTGGCGACCGTCGCGCCCGCCTCGACCGCCGGGCGGATCTGGGCCTCGGTGGCGTCGGTGTGGCCGATCGCGGCCAGCACGCCCTGCTCGACCAGGTGCCGGACGGCGTCCACGCCGTGCTCCAGCTCCGGGGCGACGGTGATCATCCGGACCGCGTCGCGGCCGGTGGGGACGCTGCCCGCGGCCAGCAGCCGGTCGAGCGCGCCGCGCTCCGGCGGGCACAGGATGGCCGGGTCGTGCGCGCCGCAGCGCGCGGCGGACAGGAACGGGCCCTCCAGGTGGATGCCCGCCAGGACACCGTCCTGCACCAGTTCGGTCAGCGCCCTGACCTGGTCGGCGAGTTCCGGGACGGGGCGGGACACCAGGCTCGCGACGATCGTGGTGGTGCCGTGCCGGCGGTGCGCGTTCGCGGCCTTGGTCACGCGGGACGGGTCGGCGCTGGTGAACGCCTCACCGCCGCCGCCGTGGCAGTGGATGTCGACGAAGCCCGGCACCACCCAGCCGCCGTCCAGGTCCGTCGTCGGGCCGTCCGGCGGCGCGCCCTCGCCGACGGCCGCGATCAGGCCGTCGCGCACCGCGACCCACCCCTGTTCGAGCACCCCGTCGGGCGTGACGACCCGACCACCGGTCAGGGTCACGTCCACGGGCCCACCCCACGTGCTCATCTTTCCTCCAGCATGTCGATGGCCAGCAGCGCGGCGCCGAGGCACCCGGCCTCGTCGCCCAACGCCGCCAACCGCAGTTCAGGGCGCCGCTGGAACGTGATCAGCTCGTCCAGCCGCTCGCCCAGCGGGTCCGTCAGCAACGGCCCCGCCAGTGCCAGGCCACCGCCCAGCACCACCGCCTCCGGCCCGAGCAGGGCCGCCACCAGCAGGATGCCCCGTGCGAGGGCGTCCACCGCCTCCGTCCACACCGCTGCCGCGTCCGCGTCACCCGTGCTGAGCAGTCGGGCGACCTCCGCCGCGCCGCCGACCTGCCGGTTCGTCCGCTCCGCGTAGCGACGGGCGATGGCGGCGCTGCTCGCGCGCGCCTCGACGCACCCCGTCTGGCCGCACCCGCACGGGTCGCCGTGGCCGACGTCGACGTGGCCGACCTCGCCGGGTGCGGGGGAGACGCGGCCGTCCAGGACGAGGGCGGCGGCGATGCCGGTGCCGATGGGCATGATCACCGCGTTGGTCAGGCCGCGGGCGTTGCCCAGGCGCAGTTCGGCGAGACCGCCGGCGCGCACGTCGTGGCCGAACGCGGTCGGCAGGCCGGTGGCGGCTTCGAGGGTGGTGCGGAACGGGTGGTCGCGCCAGCCCAGGTTGGCGGAGTAGACGCCGGTGCCGGTGGTCTCGTCCACGATGCCGGGGACGACCAGGCCGACGGCCTCCACCGGGTGTTCGCTCGCGGTGCGCAGTTCGTCGACCAGGGAGGTCACGTCCTCGACCACGGCGTCGCCGCCGGGCCTGGTGGGACGGCGTTGCTGCTTCACCGGCACGACCCCGTCCGGGGTCCCGGTGACCAGGGCGGCCTTCGTCCCGGTCCCGCCGACGTCGACGGCTATCACGTGTCTGGTGCGCGCCACGAGGGTCGATACTGCGGCATGGGACGCCATTGGTCTATACCAAGTAGCGGATTGGGACAGTTGCCGTGCCGTGACGACCCTATTTCGCCGCTGTTGTGTAGCACGGTCCTACAAAAGGATTGTTCAACAATCCTCTATTCGAGGTAGTGGACAGCGGCACACCTCAAGGCAGGGCAGCACAGCGGAAGCCGGCGCAGGGACAGGGGCAGGGGCAGCGGAAGCCGAGGCCAAGACAGCGCAGCGGAAGCCGAGGCCAAGACAGCGCAGCGGAAGCCGAGGCCAAGACAGCGCAGCGGAAGCCGAGGCAGGGCGGGCGCAGCAGGACTGAGGGCGGGGTGCGGCGGGCGGGCAGGGCAGTGGCAGCGGAGGTGCTGGGGGCAAAGCAAGGCAGGACTGGCGGCCGGGCAAGGCAGGGCGATTGGCCGAATCTGGAGCGGCGCCGGGCAGGGAAAGGCAAGGCGGGCAGGGAAAGCCAAGGTCGGGTCAGGCCGGCCCGGGTCAAGTAGGACCGCGTCAGGCCGAGCCGGACCGGGTCGGGTCAAGCAGGGCCGGGGTTGGGCGGGGCCGGGCAAGTCCCAGGGCGGGACCAAAGCCGGGCTGGGCAAGGCTGGGCCGGGTGGGGCAAAGCGAGCAGGCGGCCGGGCGAGGCTGGCAGGGGCCGGTGGCCGGGCGGGGCGCAGTGGCCGGGCGGGGTGGCCAGGTGAGGGCGGCCGGGCGGCTTGCCGAGGTGGCCGGATGGGGCGGCCGGGTGGGGTTGAGCGGGTGGGGTGGGTTGGTTGAGGATTGGGGTATTGTTGAACAATCCGGCGATACTTGCCTGGCCAGGTGGGCTGGCGAGTGGGGTGGCGGATGTAGCTGGCGCTGGGCGCTGGGTCAGCGGTTGGCCATGATCTTCTGGAGGGCGTCCAGGGCTCGGCTGGCGGTGCTCTTGACCGTCCCCTTGCTGATGCCGGTGGCCTCGGCGATCTCGGCCTCCGACAGGTCGCCGTAGTAGCGCAGGACCAGCACCTCGCGCTGGCGCGGCGGCAGCTGGGACAGCGCGGACACCACCGCCTGGTGCTCCGCCGTCAGCATGGCCAGGCTCTCCGCCGACCGCGCGTTCGCCACGTGCGGCGGGGTGTAGTCGCGGGCCGTCTTGCGCCGGCGCAGCACGCTGCGCGAACCGTTCACCACCGCCGTCCGCAGGTAACCCACGGCGGCCTGCGCGTCCCTCAGGTTGGACCAGTTGCGGTGCAGGCCGGTGAACGCCTCCTGGACCACGTCCTCCGCCGTCGCCGGTTCGTCGACCAGCAGCAGGGCCAGCCGCACCAACCGCATCCGGTGCTGGCGGTAGAGGTCTTCCAGGGTCAGCGGGCCTGTCGGCGCGGGTGCCGCGCCGTCCTGGATGCGCAGGTTCGTCAGCGTGTCCTGCACGCGCGCGATGCCACCGCTGTTCTGCTCCGGACCGACCACGGAAAAGACGTTACCGCGTCGGGGGGTAGCTTCGGTGCGGCGTCGTGCAACGGAGGTGTGTCCACATGGCCAGGTTCGCGGTCGAGTTGGTGTTCGGGGACGACCAGGAGGCCCGGCTGGCGGTGCGACCCGCCCACCGGGAGTACCTGGCCGCGCTGGTCGAGCGCGGTGTCCTGCTGGTCTCGGGACCGTGGTCCGACCAGACCGGCGCGCTGCTGGTCTACGAGGTGGCCGACGAGGCGGAGCTGCGCGAGGTGCTCGCCGCCGACCCGTACACGCCCGCCGGTGTGGTGACCGAGACGCGCGTGCACGAGTGGCAGGTGTTGATGGGGAACTGGGTCTCCTGACCCGCGGCGACGACCCGGGCGGGACCGGCGATCCGAGCGGGATCGGTGGCCTGAGCGGGACCGGCGGCCCGAGCTGGACCGACAGGTCCGGCGGGTCCCGGCCCGGCGGTCAGTTCTTCCCGGCCGCGGTGCCGCCCGGGCCCACCAGGCCGGACGTGTCGTTCTCGGCCATCGCGCGGTCGGCGGCGGCCATCGACTTGGGGATCTGCCGCGCGACCACGGCCGGCGTGAAGGCGCGGAACATCTTGAGGCCGCCCACCCAGCCCGGGACGTGCGCGGCCTTGGCCCGCCGCTCGACGGCGCGGACCACGGCCCTGCCCACGTCGGACACCGGGTACTTCCTGCTCGCCAACCCCGGCATGCCCCGGCGCAGCGGGCCGAACACCGGGTGCTCGTCGGCGCTGTTCACCATGTCCGTGGAGATCCACGAGAAGTACGCCACGCCCACGTCGACGCCCAGGTGCCGGACCTCGGCGCGCAGGCTGTCGGCGAACGCCTCGCAGCCCGCCTTGGCCGCCGAGTACGCGGCGTTGCCCGGGATGTGCACGATCGCCGCCAGCGACGACACGACGAGGCAGTAGCCGCGGCTCGCGACCAGGTGCGGCAGGCACGTGCGCACGGTCCGCCACACGCCGAGCAGGTTGACCTCGATGACCCGCTCGAAGGCCGCCCGGTCCATCGACCGGATGAAGCCGGTGGCGGCGATGCCCGCGTTGGCGACGACCACGTCGAGGCCGCCGTAGTGGTCGACGACGCCGGCGACGGCGGTCTCCAGGGCGTCCCAGTCGGTGACGTCCGCCTCCCACGCCCGCCCGCCGCACTGCTCGGCGACCTCGCGCAGCTGCTCGCCCTCCAGGCCGACCAGGGCCACCTTCGCGCCCTTCGCGGCCATCCGCCGCGCCACCTCCGCGCCGATGCCCCTGGCCGCGCCAGTGATCAGGACGACCTTGCCCGCAACGTCCACGGTGACCTCCTCAGGCTCGAAGGAGGCCACCGTAACGCAACTTACCGCCAGTAAGCTACTGAAGAGTTAAACATTGCTCGCGGACGTGAGCGCGTCCAGCTCGTCGGCCGTCAGCTCCAGCTCCAGGGCCGGCAGCAGGGCCTCCAGCTGCTCGGCGCTGCGGGCGCTCGCGATCGGCGAGGCCACCGTCGGCCGGCTCGCGAGCCACGCCAGGGCGACCGCGGACGGGGTCGTCCCGCGCGCCCCCGCGACCTCGTCGACGGCCGCGAGGACGCGCAGCCCGCGTTCGTCGAGGTACTTCGACGCCGCCGCCGCGCGCGGGCTGTCGACGGTCGCGCCGGGCCGGTACTTGCCGGTCAGGAAGCCCTTGGCCAGGCCCCAGTACGGCGCGGACGCCAGCCCGGCCGACGCCACGACGTCCCGCAGGTCGCCCTCGTAGTCGCGCTCCACCAGGTTGTAGGGCTGCTGGAGCGCGACGAACGACGCCAGCCCCTCGCGCCGGGAGACCTCCAGCGCCGAGGCCAGCCGCTCCGCGGTGTAGTTCGACGCCGCGACGTGCCGGACCTTGCCCGCCCGCACGAGCCGGTCGAACGCCGCGAGCGTCTCCTCCTGCGGGGTGTCCGGGTCGTCCCGGTGCGCGTAGTACAGGTCGATGTGGTCGACGCCGAGGCGGCGCAGCGACTCCTCGGCGGCGCGCTCCACCGTGTCCGCCCGCAGGCCGTCCAGCCCGCGGAGCATGCCCACCTTGGTGGCCACGACGACCTCGTCGCGGTTGCCCCGGGACTTGAGCCACCGGCCGATGACCCGCTCCGACTCGCCGCCGATGTGCCCCTCGGCCCACATCGAGTACGAGTCGGCGGTGTCCACGAAGTTGCCACCCGCACGGGTGAACCCGTCCAGCACGGCGAACGAGGTCGCCTCGTCGGCGGTCCACCCGAAGACGTTCCCGCCCAGGCACAGCCGCGACACGTCGAGGTCGCTGGTTCCCAGTTTCGTCATGCCGCGAACCCAACCCCACCCGTCCGCTCCGCGCCGAACGGAGCAGTCAGGACTAAAACCAGGGGTGGAGGGGTTGCTGCTGTCCGAGGGCTGGTTCGCAGGGAGGCGAAATGTCTGTCGAGTTGGGCGGGTACGGCGTGTGGGACATGGCGCCGAAGTGGGTCGGTGGTGGCGAGCGCGCCCGTGAGCTGGAGGAACTCGGCTACGGGACGCTCTGGTTGGGCGGGTCGCCCGGGTCCGAGGTCTTCCCGACCGTGGCGGACCTGCTGTCGGCCACCGAGAAGCTGACCGTGGCCACCGGCATCCTGAACGTGTGGACGACGCCCGCGTCCGAGGTCAACGACGGGTACCGGGAGCTGGCCTGGACGGACCGCTTCCTGGTCGGCATCGGCGTGGGCCACCGGGAGATCGTGGGTGAGGTGTACCACAGCCCGTACCAGAAGCTGGTCCACTACCTGGACGAGCTGGACGTGCCGCGCGACCGGTTGGCGCTGGCCGCGCTCGGGCCGCGGGTGCTGCGCCTGGCCGTGGCGCGGACCTCCGTCGCGCACCCCTACCTGGTGACGCCCGAGTACACGGCGCGGGCCCGCGATACGGTCGGGTCTGGCGCGCTGCTGGCGCCCGAGCAGCACGTGGTGCTGGAGGAGGACCCCGCGGTGGCCCGCGACCTGGGCCGCCAGGCCCTGTCGTTCTACCTGGGGCTGCCGAACTACACGCGCAACTGGCTGCGCCACGGGTTCACCGAGGACGACCTGCTCGACGGCGGCAGCGACCGCCTGGTGGACTCGCTCGTCGCCTGGGGCCCGGTGGAGCGGGTCGCCACGCGGCTGCGCGAGCACCGCGAGGCGGGCGCCGACCACGTCGCCGTGCAGGTGGTCGGCGCCGCGCCCGGTCGGGACGCCTACCGCGAGGTCGCGGAGGCGCTCGGCCTGGTCACCGGTCAGGGCGCCCCGGCCCGCCCGGTCGAGAACGACCGGGCGACGCCCCCGACCGGGTGAAACCCCTGACCGGGCGACGACCCCGACCGGGCGACGACCCCGACTAGTCGGACACCTCGACGCCGCGCCAGAACGCGACGTGGCCCTTGATGTTCGCCGCGGCCTCCTTGGGCTCCGCGTAGTACCACGCGGCGTCGGGGTTGTCCTGGCCCCCGACGTGGAGGGTGTAGTAGTTCGCCGTGCCCTTCCACGGGCACACCGACGTCGTCTCCGACGGCCTGAAGAACTCCGTGCGGACGGACTCGGCGGGGAAGTAGTGGTTCCCCTCCACCGTCTCGGTCTTCTCGCTCTCGGCGATGATCTCGCCGTTCCACCGTGCGATCGCCATGCCACCACTATGCCGGTGATCAAAATTCCCCGCCGGGCGTGGCCGTAGGATGCTGCCGACACCGCGTTCCGGGCACCCGAGGAGGACCCACCGATGCCCATCGCAACCCCCGAGGTCTACGCCGAGATGCTCGACCGCGCGAAGGCGAACGAGTTCGCCTACCCCGCGATCAACGTCACCTCGTCCGAGACCCTCAACGCGGCGCTGCGCGGCTTCGCGGAGGCCGAGAGCGACGGGATCATCCAGGTCTCGACCGGTGGTGCCGAGTTCGCCTCGGGCACCAAGGTCAAGGACATGGTGACCGGCGCGGTCGCGCTGGCGGAGTTCGCGCACGTCGTCGCCGAGAAGTACCCGGTGAACATCGCGCTGCACACCGACCACTGCCCCAAGGACAAGCTGGACGGCTACGTCCGCCCGCTCGTCGCGATCAGCCAGGAGCGCGTGGACAAGGGCCTCAACCCCCTGTTCCAGTCGCACATGTGGGACGGCTCGGCCGTGCCGCTGGACGAGAACCTGAAGATCGCCGCCGAGCTGCTCGACCTCACCGCCAAGGCGAAGATCATCCTCGAGATCGAGGTGGGCGTCGTCGGCGGCGAGGAGGACGGCGTCGCGCACGAGATCAACGAGAAGCTCTACACCACGCCCGAGGACTACCTGAAGACGGTGGACGCCCTCGGTGCCGGCGAGAAGGGCCGCTACCTGGTGGCGGCGACCTTCGGCAACGTGCACGGCGTCTACAAGCCGGGCAACGTGAAGCTGCGCCCGGAGATCCTCAAGCAGGGCCAGGACGTGGTGGCCGAGAAGCTGGGCCTGGCGGCCGGCTCCAAGCCGTTCGACCTGGTCTTCCACGGCGGCTCCGGCTCGCTGCTGGAGGAGATCCACGAGGCGCTGACCTACGGCGTCATCAAGATGAACATCGACACGGACACGCAGTACGCGTTCACCCGGCCGATCGTGGGTCACTTCTTCCAGAACTACGACGGCGTGCTCAAGGTGGACGGCGAGGTCGGCAACAAGAAGGCGTACGACCCGCGCTCCTACCTCAAGGCCGCCGAGCAGGGCATGGCCGCCCGCATCGCCCAGGCGTGCGAGCACCTGAAGTCCTCCGGCCGCATGATCGCCGGCTGACGCACCCGCACGACAACCGGGACGGCCCCCTCCGCGCGGTGTGGAGGGGGCCGTCCCGCGTCCGGGGTCGGTCAGGCCGTGACGAGCGGTTCCCGGGCGGTGGTCCTCGTCGTGAGGCGGTCCGCGACCACCCAGAGCACCGCGAGCAGCGCGAACGTCGCGACGGCCGAGGGGTAGAGGATCGGCGGGGCCGCGTCGAAGGACTGCTGGAGCCAGATGCCGCCGTAGCCCAGGCCCGTCACGGCGGCGGCGCCGAGGACGGCGGACACCGGCGCGGGCACCCGGCCGAGGTGGGCGGCGTCGACCGCGAGGCCGACGAGGACCAGGAACAGCGGCACGGCGGACAGCGGGAAGTCGGCGCCGGCCAGCAGCGGCCAGACCAGGCAGCGGTAGGCGACGTAGCCCGCGGCCACGGCGGTCGCGGACCAGCGTCCGCCGAGCGTGCGGCGGGCGACGAGCAGCACCAGCGCGGCGGCCACCAGGCCCCACACCGGGTAGACCCAGTCCGGGATGGGCAGCGAGAACTGGACGATCGACTCGCGGTCCACCGGGCGGCCGATCTGGTCGGCGGCGAACTGGAGCAGGATCGGCTCGGCGTACGGGTCGCCGCGGTCCCACGAGGCGATCTCCAGGACGCCGTACTCCTGGTGCTGGTTGGGGAACCAGGCGTTCTCCAGGAAGAAGAACCACAGCGCGGCGAGGCCGGGCACGCGCCACCGGGTGGCCGGGTAGAGCCGCAGCCAGCCGCGGACCGCCCCGGCGAGCATGATCGCGGTGCCCAGGTAGAGCAGGGCGTGCGAGCCGCTCCACGACGTGATGTCCAGGCCGTTGACCCGGTGGTTGATCAGGTCGATGGGCAGCGCGACGAGGAAGACGCCGGTGCCCCACTGCATCAGGCGCAGCGCCGTGCGGTCGGCGCCGTAGCCGGTGTAGGTGTGGAACAGGGTGAGCGCGACGACGATCACCGTGCCCAACGTGTTCAGCATGTGGGGCGGGGCGAGTTCGTCGCGCAGCCACTTGAAGTGCCACGCCACGTCCCACGTGGAGCCGAGCAGCTTGAGCAGCAGGCCCGCCAACCACAGGTGGTAGAGACCCGCGGCCAGCCGCGGCGGGGTGTCGCGGCCGGGTTCGCCGCGCTCCCAGTACTGGTCGCGGAACTGCCTGCCGCGCTCGATGACCCCCGTTTTCACCCGCTCATGATGCGTCCGGGCCGGTGTCGCCGGAAGGGTGCTCTCCCCCGGTTTCATGCTGGTGTTTCCCCTAGGGGTGAATGTGAGCTGGCCTTTTCCTCGACAATTGACCCTAACAGGTGAGCGACGTTGCTCTGTTCGGCCGGGTGCGGGAAAGTGCCCCGGCTGAGAGTCCGCTGAGAGTCGTGGAGCGTCGTGATGGGCAAGAGGGTCGTCGCCGGGATCGTCGTGACCGCGCTGGTGCTGGCACTGGTCGCTGCGGTCGCCCGGGTGTTCCTATCCTGACCGCATGGAGAACCTGCTCGGTGGTCCCGCCCCCACGCTGCTGCCCGACCGGCCGGAGGCGCAGGCCGCCGCCGAGGCCGGCACCGACCCGGCCAAGATCGTCCGCGCGTACCCCGACTTCAGCGAGGCGTGGGCGCTGCTCGCCGAACGCGCGTTGCAGACCGGCGACCCGGTCGCCGCGTACGCCTACGCCCGCACCGGCTACCACCGCGGCCTCGACCAGCTGCGCCGCGCCGGCTGGAAGGGCCACGGCCCGATCCCGTGGTCGCACCGCCCCAACCACGGCTTCCTGCGCGCGCTCGCCGCGCTGGCCCGCGCCGCCGACGAGATCGGCGAGGCCGAAGAGCACGAGCGCTGCCGGGGGTTCCTCGCCGACAGCGACCCCGCGGCGCCCGCCGCCCTCGGCCTGGGCTGACGGCGTGGGTGCCGTGCGCGACGAGGTGGCGCGCAGGCTGAAGCGGTGGCGGAGCACGGCCCTGCCGATCGCGCAGGCCGCGCTCGCCGCCGGGCTGTCCTGGCTGGTCGCCACCGAGGTCGTCGGTCACGCGCACCCGTTCTTCGCGCCGATCGCCGCCGTCGTCTGCCTCGGCGTCTCGCTGGGGCAGCGGCTGCGGCGGGTCGTCGAGCTCGTCGTGGGCGTGTCGGTGGGCGTGGGCGTCGGCGACGTGCTGATCTCGCTCATCGGTTCCGGCACGTGGCAGATCGCGCTGGTCGTGGCGCTGGCGATGTCGTCGGCCGTGCTGCTCGACGGCGGCGCGGTCATCGCGCTCCAGGCCGGGTCGTCGGCCGTGCTGGTGGCCACGCTGCTGCCGCCCAGCGCGGGCGGCGGGCTCGACCGGATGGTCGACGCGCTGGTGGGCGGGCTCGTCGGGCTCGCCGTGACGGCGCTGCTGCCCGCGAACCCGCTGACCGTGGCGCACCGGCAGGCGAAGGTGGTGCTCGGCGAGCTGACGACCGCGCTGCGCGGCGTCGCGGCGTCGGTGTCCGAACGGGACGCCGTGCGGGCGGCCGGCGTGCTGGCGCGGCTGCGGGACAGCCAGGACGCGGTGGACGAGTTCACGTCCGCGCTGAAGACCGGCGGCGAGATCGCCACCATCGCGCCGATCCGGTGGCGGCGGCGGCACGAGCTGGGCCGGTACGAGACGGCCGCGGCGCCGGTGGACTACGCGCTGCGCAACACGCGCGTGCTGGCCCGGCGGGCGCTGGCGGCCCTGCGCGACGGCGAGCGCGTGCCCGACGTGCTGCCCGACGTGCTGCGGCGGTACGCGGACGCGGTCGACGTGCTGCGGAACGAGCTGGAGCGCGGTGACGAGCCGGTGGGGGCCCGCGCGGCGGTGTGCGGGGCCGCCGCGGCGACGACGCACGTGCTGGGCGGCGAGGGCTTCTCCACCAGGGTGGTGCTGGCCCAGGTCCGGTCGGTCGCGGTGGACCTGCTCCAGGCCACCGGGCTGTCCCGGGCGGAGGCCGTGGAGGCGCTGCCGCCCCTGACCCGCAAGGGCTGACGCGGGTCGGGGGCGGCGCCCCTCTGGGGTCGACCTCCCGGGGCCGACCCTCCCAGGGCCGACCCTCCCGGGTGACTACCCCTCCGGCCGGTTGAGCACGCCGAGCAGGACGGCGTGCACGGCGTCGTGGTCGCGCGGGTCCGCGAGGCGGCACGACGCGCCGGTGATCGCGTACCACTCCTCCGCGCCCTCGTAGCGGACCTCGGCGCGCAGCGCGCCGCGCTCCAGCGTGGTGCGCAGTTCGAGGTCACCGGTGACGACGCCGACCTCGTCGGTCATCACGCCACCGGGACCGGCCACGAAAGGGGACGAGCGTTCGGCCACCCGGATCAGCTCCCAGAATCGACAATCAACACCCGCCGAGCATGGCCTGCAACGCAGACTTCTCCGCCGGGTTCACCGTCAAACCCCACTTGTACTTGGATCGCGTCCACATCTTGGCGTAGGTGCACCAGTACGAGCCCAGCGGCGGCTTCCACAGGGCCGGGTCCTGGTCGCCCTTGGCCTGGTTGACGTTGTCCGTGACGGCGATGAGCTGCGGGCCGCCCAGGTCGTTCGCGAACGACTGCCGCCTGGTCGTGGTCCACGACGACGCGCCGGAGCGCCACGCCTCGGCGAGCGGCACGACGTGGTCGATGTCCACGTCGGACGCCGCGCTCCAGGTCGCGCCGTCGTACGGGCTGTACCAGCGGCCGGAGGTGGCGGCGCACGCGGAGTCGGTGACCACGTTCGTGCCGTCGCGCTTGAGCACCTGCTCCCGGGTGTTGCAGGCGCCCGAGACGGTGGTCCAGTGCGGGAACTTGTCCCGCGAGTAGCCCGTGGAGGACCCCTCGGCCGCCACCGCGAGCGCGGCCAGCTCCGCCAGGGCGGTGCTGGTGCTCGGGATGTTCGGGGGCGTCGCCTGGGCGGGGGTGACCAGGCTCAGGGCCAGCGCACCAGCCAGGAGCAGGGAGGAGATCGAGAATCGCGCGGCTTTGTTGACCGTTGACATAATTCCGACCTTCCTAGTTGGAAGCTGTCGGAATCACCCTGGGGCAATTTTTCGGCCGGTACAACGCTTTCGCGTGACACTCGAATGACCGACGAGAAAATTTCTCCGTCAGTGCACCCCGCGGACGAGCCGCAGGTCTTCCGTGTGGCGGTACCACGTCCACTTGCCCATGGGCCGCGGGTGCGCCACCCCGTCGGAGTCCACCTGCACGGGCAGGCACCCGAGCTGGAACGCCCGCGCGGCCGTCGTCCTCACCTTCCGGGTGAGCAGCCGCTTGTGGATCACCCGGACGAGGAGCCCGAGGCCGCCGTCCGGGTCCGGGGTCACCTCGATCCGGCTCGCCTGCCCGCGCAGCACCACCGTGTCGTCGCCGTAGCCGACGCCGCGGACCGGGCCGAGCGAGCCGAGGCCGACGAGCACGCCGCCGACGTCGTTGCGCACGAGGGACACCCGGTCGGGGTCGCCGGACAGGGCGAGGTCGAGCGCCCGGCCCGGGTCGGTCGGCAGGCCCCACAGCTTCGCGACCTCCGAAGCGGGGTCCGAAGGCACGTACCCGACGGGCGTCTCCGCCAGCCGCTCGGTGCGCAGCAGGCGCAGCACCACCGCGTTGAGGTCGGCGTCCGTGCCGTGCACGACGAGACGCGCGTCACCCAGACCGGCGACGACCGGGTCCACCTCGGCCTTCCCGGGGCGTGCGGCCGTCCGGCGGACCTCCAACCGGTCACCGTCAGTGATCAGTGGCGACTGCGAGTTTCCGCAGGCCAGCACGATTCCGCGCACGTTCATCTCCTGGTCTACCCTCAAGCACCGGCATTCGCTCTTGCCCTGTAACCATCCGTCCTACCGCTTGGAGTTTCACATGCCGGCCGTCGTGCTGATCGGTGCCCAGTGGGGCGATGAGGGCAAGGGCAAGGCAACGGACCTGCTCGGTGACCGCGTGCAGTGGGTCGTCCGCTACCAGGGCGGCAACAACGCCGGGCACACCGTCGTGCTGCCCGACGGGCAGAAGTTCGCCCTGCACCTGATCCCCTCCGGCATCCTCACGCCCGGCGTGACGAGCGTCATCGGCAACGGCGTCGTGGTCGACCCCGGCGTGCTGCTGGAGGAGCTGGCCGGCCTGGACGAGCAGGGCGTGGACACCAGCAAGCTGATCATCTCCGCCGACGCGCACCTGATCATGCCCTACCACGTGGCCATCGATAAGGTCACCGAGCGCTACCTGGGCAAGGCCAAGATCGGCACCACCGGCCGCGGCATCGGCCCCTGCTACCAGGACAAGATCGCCCGCGTCGGCGTGCGCGTCCAGGACCTGCTCGACGAGAAGATCCTGCGGCAGAAGGTGGAAGCCGCCCTGGACTTCAAGAACCAGGTGCTGGTCAAGGTCTACAACCGCAAGGCGCTCGACGCCGACGAGATCGTGGACAACGTGCTGGAGCACGGCTCGAAGTTCGCGAACCGCATCGCCGACACCCGCCTGCTGCTCAACCAGGCGCTGGAGCGCGGCGAGACCGTGCTGCTGGAGGGCTCGCAGGGCACCCTGCTGGACGTCGACCACGGCACCTACCCGTTCGTGACCTCGTCCAACCCGACGTCCGGCGGCGCCTCGGCGGGCTCGGGCATCGGGCCGACCCGGATCACCACGGTCATCGGCATCCTCAAGGCGTACACCACGCGCGTCGGCTCCGGCCCGTTCCCGACCGAGCTGAACGACGACATGGGCGAGCACCTGCGCAAGACCGGCGGCGAGTTCGGCGTCACCACGGGCCGCTCGCGGCGCACCGGCTGGTTCGACGCCGTGATCGCCCGCTACGCGGCGCGGGTCAACGGCATCACCGACTACTTCCTCACCAAGCTGGACGTGCTGTCCGGCCTGGAGAAGGTGCCGGTGTGCGTCGGCTACACGGTCGACGGCGAGCGCGTCGACGACATGCCCATGACGCAGACCGACGTGCACCACGCCGTGCCGGTGTACGAGGAGCTGCCGGGCTGGTTCGAGGACATCAGCGCCTGCCGCACGTTCGAGGAGCTGCCCGCCAACGCCCGCGCGTACGTCGAGCACCTGGAGGAGATCTCCGGCGCCCGGATGTCCGCGATCGGCGTCGGCCCCGGCCGCGACCAGACCATCGTGCGCCACGAGATCATCTAGCCCTCTCCCCTCGGACCAGTGCCTCCGACCCCGAAGCAATCGGGGTCGGAGGCATTTTCACGATCCGGGACGCGTTGACTTCCCCTCGGGGCACGACGAAAACTCAGGTCCGCCGAGTGGACGACGTCGGAGCTGCCCGGCGCGGCGAACCCGACGGCTGCACGTTCCAGGGGAGCGGTCATGAGCGTCGTACTGCACTGGTTCCTGCCCACGTCCGGCGACGGGCGCACGGTCGTCGAGCGCTTCCACGCCAACCGCTCCCTCGGGGCCGCCGCCCAGCGCGACCCCGACATCGACTACCTGGCCGAGGTGGCTCAGGCGGCCGAGCGCAACGGCTTCGAGGGCGTGCTGACGCCCACCGGCACGTGGTGCGAGGACGCGTGGCTCACCACCGCCGCGCTGATCGCCCGCACGTCCACGCTGAAGTTCCTGGTCGCCTTCCGGCCGGGCGTCCTCTCGCCCACCCTGGCCGCCCAGATGGCCGCGACCTACCAGCGGATCTCCCGGGGCAGGCTGCTGCTCAACGTGGTGACCGGCGGCGACGAGGTCGAGCAGCGCCGGTTCGGCGACTGGCTCGACCACGACCAGCGCTACGCCCGCACCGACGAGTTCCTGCACGTCGTGCGCGCCGCGTGGTCCGGGACGCCGGTGCACTTCGAGGGCGCCCACTACCGGATCGAGGGCGGCACGGTGCTGGGCGCGCCCGACCCCGTGCCGCCGATCTACTTCGGCGGTTCGTCGGACGCCGCCCTGCCGGTCGCGGCCCGCCGCGCCGACGTGTACCTGACGTGGGGCGAACCCCCGGCGCAGGTGGCGGAGAAGATCGGCCGCGTCCGCGACCTGGCGGGCGACCGCCCGATCCGGTTCGGCATCAGGCTGCACACCATCAGCCGCGACACGTCCGCCGAGGCGTGGCGGGAGGCGGAGAAGCTGCTGGAGGCCCTCGACCCGGCCCAGGTGGCGCGGGCCCAGGAGCAGCTGCGCACCTCGCAGTCCGTGGGGCAGCAGCGCATGGTCGCCCTGCACGGCGGCGACCTGTCGAGGGGCGTGCGGGGCCTGGAGGTCCACCCCGGCCTGTGGGCCGGCATCGGCCTGGTGCGCGGCGGCGCGGGCACCGCCCTGGTGGGCAGCCACGAGGAGGTGGCGGACCTGGTCGAGGAGTACCACGCGCTGGGCGTGGACGAGTTCGTGCTCTCCGGCTACCCGCACCTGGAGGAGGCGTACTGGTTCGGCGAGGGCGTCCGCCCCCTCCTGGCCGCGCGCGGCCTGCTCGCCCGGCCCGGCGACGCCGCCGCCCTGTCGGTGCCCCGTGACACCCTGTCCCTCGGGGGGTCCTGATCACCGGGTGACCCCCGCCTGAGCGCGCGGGAGGGCCCCGGCGGTGTGCCGGGGCCCTCCGTCGCACGGCCCTCCGTCGCACGGCGGTCAGCCGTTGCGGGCTTCCACGGCGGTGTCCGGGTTGTCGGCGAACACGCCGTCCAGGCCGGTGGCGTAGAACGCCGTGTACTCGTCGAACGCGCGCCCGTAGGCGGCCGGGTCGGCGGAGGTGCGGAGGTTCGCCGGCAGGAACGCGTTCTCGTTGCGGAACGTCCAGGCGTGCACGACCAGGCCGCGCGCGTGGGCGTCGCGCACGAGGGTCGTCGGCGTCGTCAGGTTGCCGTTGGCGTCGCGCGGGATGATGCGGCTCTTCTCCGCGCCGACGCCCGACGCGTAGGTGCGGATCTCGCGCAGCCCCTCCGGCGTCACGAGGTCGCTGTAGGTGCGCTTGTCACCGGCCTTGACGAAGTCGTACGGCGCGCCCGAGCCGCTGACCAGCTGCACGAGCGGCACCCGGAGCTGCCGCTTGAGCGCCTTGAGGTTCGCCACCTCGAACGACTGCACGTACACCTCGGCGCCGTGCCGGTTGAGGCCCTTGCGGTTGAGCACGTCGACCAGGCGCGGCTCCAGGGGCAGGCCGATCTCCTGGAAGTACGTCGGGTGCTTGGTCTCCGCGTAGAGGCCGATGTCGCGGCCCAGCTCGCGCGACAGCCGCCGGGTCAGCTCGACGACCTCCTCCAGGGTGGGGACCTCGAACCGGCCGTTGTAGAGCGCGTTGCGCGGCCGGGTGTCCGGGATGCGCTCGACGGCGCGCAGCGTCTTCAGCTCGGCGAGCGTGAAGTCCTCGGTGAACCAGCCGGTGATCGACGTGCCGTCGATGACCTTGGTGGTCTTGCGCGCGGCGAACTCCGGGTGCGCGGCCACGTCGGTGGTGCCGCCGATCTCGTTCTCGTGCCGCGCGACGAGCTTCCCGTCCTTGGTGACGACCAGGTCCGGTTCCACGTAGTCCGCGCCCATCCGCGCGGCCAGCTCGTACGACGCCAGCGTGTGCTCCGGGCGGTACCCCGACGCACCCCGGTGGCCGACCACCAGCGGGCCCTTGCGCGCCACCTGCGCGCGGTCGTCGCCGCTGGCGGAGCCACCGGGCAGGACCGCCACCGCCCCGGCCACCACCAGCGCCGCGAGCGCCGCCCCGACGATCCTCGTCCGCACCATCGCCGACCTCCCGTAGAGAATCCAGACGCGCGGCAGCCTCGTCGCGCACCGCGACGTCCGGGTCACCGTAGGGCGAACCCGGGACCACGTCACGGTGAACGCCTCGGGCGCCCGCCGTCACTCGCGGGAGATGGCGGCCTCCTCCAGGTCCAGTTCGCGCAGCACGCGGAACAGCACCTCGTCGTCGATCCGGCCCTCGTCCCGGGCCTCGACGAACACCTGGCGCTCGGCGTCGAGCATGGTCCGCCGCAGCCGCCGGTAGGACGCGGCGGGCGACTCGTCGTCCTGCCGCCCGAGCCGCTCCCACGCCGCGTTGCCCCGGTGCTCGGCCATGATCCGCAGCCGCTCCACGACGTGCCCCGGCGTGCGGTCGTCGTCCTCCACCACCTCGTCGAGCCGCGCCACCGCCGCCTGCGCCGCCGCGTGCTGCACCTGCGCCTCGGCCAGCGCGTCGGCCCGCGCCTCGTCGCCCCGGTGGCCCAGCTTGCGGATGACGAACGGCAGCGTCGTGCCCTGCGCCAGCAGCGTCCCCACCGTGACCACGAACGCGCAGAACACGATCACGTCGCGCCCCGGCAGGTCCAGCGGCAGCGCCGCCGCGGCGGCCAGCGACACCACGCCCCGCATCCCGGCCCACGAGATCACCGTGACGCCCCGCCACCCCGGCGCCGGCTCGCGCTCGCGGACCCGCCGCGACAGCAGCCGGGGGAGGTACGCGGCCGGGTACATCCAGGCGAACCGCACCAGCACCGTCGCCGCCAGCACCGCCGCCGCGCCCCACAGCAGCGCGGACGTGACGTCCACGGCCGCGACGACCGTCTTGAGCTGCAACCCGATCAGGGCGAACACGAACGACTCCAGCAGCACGTCCACCGACCGCCACACCGCGGTGTCCTGGAGGCGCGTGTAGTACGAGCTGCGCGGCGCGTAGTGCCCGATGTAGAGGCCCGCCACGACGACCGCGAGCACCCCCGACGAGTGCAGCTCCTCGGCGAGGATGTACGCGCCGAACGGCACCAGCATGCCCAGCGCGCTCTCCAGCACGCCGTCGTCCAGCCGGTCGCGCACCCACCGCACGGCCACGCCGACCACCAGCCCGACGACCACCCCGCCGCCCGCGCTGACCAGGAACGTGCCGGTGCCCGACGCCCACGTCGCGGTGGCCCCGGCCGCCGCCGCGACGGCCACCTTGTACGCGGTCAGCGCGGTCGCGTCGTTGATCAGGCTCTCGCCGGTCAGCAGCGTCATGGTGCGGCGCGGCAGGTTCAGCCGGCGCCCGACCGCCACCGCGGCCACCGCGTCCGGCGGGGCCACCACCGCGCCCAGCACGAGCGCCGACCACAGCGGCAGCTCCGGCAGCGCCAGGTGCGCCACGACGCCGACGGCGACCGTGGTGGCCAGCACCAGGCCCACCGCGAGCAGCCCGATCGGCCGCAGGTTGGCGCGGATGTTGTGGTACGAGCTGTCCAGCGCCGCCGAGTACAGCAGCGGCGGGAGCACCAGCACCAGGACGAGCTCGGGTTCCAGGGCGAACGCCGGCAGGCCCGGGATGAACGACACCGCCAGGCCGACGCCGACCAGGACCAGCGGCGCCGACCAGCCGAGCCGCTTGGCGGCCGCGGTCACCAGCAGCGCGCCGACGAGCAACAGGAGCAGTTCGGGTCCGTGCATGGCGCAATCTTGCGTGATGATGGCGGGTATGACCTGCCCCCACACGACGGAACTGCCCACCGAGGTCTCGCCCGACAACCCCGAGGGGTGCGCGGACTGCCTGGCCGCGGGCGAGCACAACTGGGCCCACCTGAGGATCTGCCTGAGCTGCGGGCACGTGGCGTGCTGCGACTCCAGCCCCCGCCAGCACGCGACGGCGCACTTCCGCGGCGCGCACCACCCCGTGGTGCGCTCGTTCGAACCGGGCGAGGACTGGCGCTGGTGCTACGTGGACAACCGCATCGTGTGACGGCTTTACAGTCCCTTTAGACGGTCGGCCTATGGCTGTGACCGGTGTCACGGATAGCTTCGTGGGCGCTCCACCAGGCGCGACACGAAGGGGTGCGCGTGTCCACGACGCAGCAGCCGGGGCCCGACGCCGCCACCGGCACGGCAGAGGTAGACCGGCTCATCGCCGAGCACGACGAGGAGCGCCCGTCGCGCGCCCTGTCCCGGCGGTGGGACCTGGGCGTGCGGGTGGCGGGGTTCGCCGTCGCGCTGCTCGTGCTCAAGCAGGTGTTCTGGCCGTTCGCCGAGGGCGGCCAGTACTACCTGGTCGTCTTCCTGGCGGTCACGCTGCCGCTCGTCTTCCTCTGCTACCGCCCGCGCGGTCGGCGCGGCGGCGCGGTCGGCGACGACCCCGGCCCGCTCGACTGGGCGTTCGCCGCCGCGGCGTTCGCGGTCGGCGCGTACCCCCTGTTCGGGGGCTTCGACGCGTTCCTCGACCGGCAGGGGCAGCTCACCGACCTCGACGTGGTCGCCGGGACGCTGCTGCTGGTCCTGGTCCTGGAGGCGTGCCGGCGCACCACCGGGTGGGTGCTGCCGGTCGTGTGCCTGGCGTTCATCGCGTACGCCTACTACGGCGGGTACCTGCCGCAAGCGTGGGACGTCGCCCACGCGGGCGTGGACTTCGGGCAGGTCATCAACGGCTTCTACAACGACGCCACCGGGTTCTACGGCACCCCGCTCGACGTCGCCGCCACCTACATCGTGCTGTTCACCGTCTACGGCGCGGTGCTCAACGCCTCCGGCGCGGGCGCGTTCTTCGTCGACATCAGCTTCTCCGCGTTCCGCGGGTCGCGCACCGCGCCCGGCCGCACCACCGCCACCGCCGGGTTCCTGCTCGGCACCGTGTCCGGCTCGGGCACCGCCACCACCGTGTCGCTCGGCGCGGTGACGTGGCCGATGCTGCGCGAGGCCGGCTACCCCCGGGAGAACGCGGGCGGCCTGCTCGCCGCGTCCGGCATCGGCGCGATCCTGTCCCCGCCCACCCTCGGCGCGGCGGCGTTCATCATCGCCGAGTACCTGGAGACCTCGTACCTGCAGGTGCTGGTGTGGGCGATCCTGCCGACGCTGCTGTACTACCTGGGCATCGCGCTCGCCGTCGAGGTCGACGCCCGCAAGTTCGGCGCGAAGCCGGTGGAGGTCGACGCGCCCCGCCCGTGGGCGCTGCTCAAGCGCGGCGGCCACCACTTCCTGTCGCTCGGCGTGATCGTGCTGTTCCTCGCGCTCGACATCCCGGTCTACTCGGCCGTCGTCTACGCCACCGGCGTGGCCGCCGCGTTCGCGCTGCTCGCCCGGCGCGGCGACGTGCGCGGCTGGCTGCTCGACCTGGCCGACGCGCTGTCCACCGGCGTGCGGTCCGCGCTGCCGGTGATCGCCGTGTGCGCGGCGGCCGGCGTGATCACGTCCACCATCACCAAGACCGGCCTCGGCCAGGTGCTGGCGTCCACGCTGGTCGACATCGCGGGCGCGATCTCGACGAACCCCACCGCGGTGCTGGCGATCACCGCCGTGCTCGCGGCGGTCGCGGTGAGCGTGCTCGGGCTCGCGGTGCCGGTGACGGCGTCGTTCATCATCGCCTGGGTCGTCATCGGGCCCGCGCTGACCGAGCTGGGCGTGGCCCCCGAGGAAGCGGCCATGTTCATCTTCTACTACGCGGTGCTGTCCGAGGTGACGCCGCCGACCGCGCTCGCCGCCGTCGCCGCCGCCGCCATCACCGGCGGCGACGTCATGAAGACGATGTGGCGGACGTGGAAGTACACGCTGCCCGCGTTCCTCGTGCCGCTCGCGTTCGTGCTCACCGAGCACGGCGCCGGGCTGCTGCTGCGGACCACGCCCCTCGACGCGCTCTGGGTGTTCGCCGTGTCCGCCCTGGGAGTGGCCGCCCTGGCCGTGCTCACCGGCGGCTGGCTGCTCGGCCCCGCGCGGTGGCCCGAACGCGCCCTGTGCGCGCCCGCCGCCGTCGCCCTGCTCTACCTGCAACCGGTCACCATCGCCGTCGGCCTGGGCTTCCTCGCCGCCGCGGTCGCGGTGCACCTCGTCCTGAGGAAGAAGGAACAGCATGCGTAGCTGGGCGTTCAAGACCGTCGCCGGCGTGCTCTCGATCGGGCTCGTCGCCGCCGGGTGCGGCGGCAAGCGGACCCCCGACGCGTCGTCGGGCTCCGACGCCGCCGCCTGCGAGGCGGGCGACGGCCGCATCACCATCGCCACCGGCAACTCCGGCGGCGTGTACTACGTCGTCGGCGGCGGCCTGGCCAAGCTGATCAGCGACAACACCAAGCTCAAGGCCACCGCCGCGGAGACCGGCGCGTCCGTGCAGAACATCCAGCAGCTCGTCTCGGGCGACTACGACGTGGCGTTCTCGCTCGCCGACACCGCCGCCGACGCCGTCGCGGGCAAGGGCTCGTTCGAGGGGAAGCCGCAGAAGGTCCAGGCGCTGACCAGGCTCTACCCCAACCACACCCAGGTGCTGGTGCGCGCCGACTCCGGCATCTCCTCGATCGCCGACATGCGCGGCAAGCGCATCTCCACCGGCTCGCCCAAGTCCGGCACCGAGGTCATCGCGACCCGGCTGCTCAAGGCCGCCGGGCTCGACATCGACACCGACGTGCAGGCGCAGCGCCTCGACCTCGCCAAGACCGCCGACGGCATGAAGGACGGCAGCCTCGACGGCCTCGTCTGGTCCGGCGGCCTGCCCACCGCGCAGATCACCGACCTGACCACGTCGCTGGGCGACGACGTGCGGTTCCTCGACACGACGCCGCAGCTCGACGCCCTCAAGGAGGTCAACGAGGTCTACGACCGGGGCGTCGTCCCGGCCGCCGCCTACGGGCAGCCGGCCGACGTGCCGACCGTCGTGGTGCCCAACGTGCTGCTCGTCCGGGAGGACTTCCCGGTGGGCGACGCGTGCGCCGTGACGAAGCTCCTCTTCGACAAGAAGGGCGACCTGGAGGCCGTGCACCCGGCGGCCAAGGGCATCTCGCGGGACGACGCCCGCGAGACCGGCCCGGTGCCGCTGCACCCCGGCTCGCTGGACGCACTGGGAGGGTGAGCCACCGGGTCATCTAGGCTTCCGCACCGTGCGTGTCCTGGTCATCGGGTCTGGCGCCCGTGAACATGCCCTAGTCCTCGCCTTGTCGCGGGACCCCTCGGTGATCGCCTTGGCGTGCGCGCCCGGCAACGCCGGCATCGCCGGTGCGGCGGAGACCTACGGGGTCGACGTCACCGACGGCGCGGCGGTCGCCGCGCTGGCCCAGGAGTGGAAGGCCGACCTCGTCGTGGTCGGGCCGGAGCAGCCCCTCGTGGCGGGCGCGGCGGACGCCGTGCGCGCCGCCGGCATCGCCTGCTTCGGCCCGTCCGCCGAGGCCGCCCGCATCGAGGGCTCCAAGGCGTTCGCGAAGGACGTCATGGCCGCGGCGGGCGTGCCCACGGCCACGTCCGAGGTGGTCGACAACCCGGCCCGCCTCGACGCCGCGCTCACCCACTTCGGCCCCACTTGGGTCGTCAAGGACGACGGCCTCGCCGCCGGCAAGGGCGTCGTCGTCACCGCGGACCGCGCCGTGGCCCGCGCCCACGCCATGACCCTGCTCGACCACGGCCACCCCGTGCTGCTGGAGTCGTTCCTCGACGGCCCCGAGGTGTCCCTGTTCTGCCTGGTGGACGGCGCCACCGTGGTGCCCCTGCTGCCCGCCCAGGACTTCAAGCGCGTCGGCGACGGCGACTCCGGCCCCAACACCGGCGGCATGGGCGCCTACGCCCCGCTGCCGTGGGCCCCGGCCGACCTGGTCGACACCATCGTGTCCACCTGCGTGCAGCCGGTCGTCGACGAACTCGCCCGCCGCGGCACCCCGTTCGCCGGCCTGCTGTACGCGGGCCTGGCCCTGACCTCGACGGGCCCCCAGGTCATCGAGTTCAACTGCCGCTTCGGCGACCCGGAGACCCAGGCCGTCGTCGCCCTCCTGCGCACCCCCCTGGCCGGCCTCTTCCACGCCGCCGCCACGGGCTCGCTCGCGTCCGCGCCGCCCCTGGACTGGTCGGACGGCTACGCGGTCACCGTCGTGGTGGCCGCCGAGGGCTACCCGGGCCTCCCGCGCACCGGCGACGTCGTGGGCGGCGCCGAGGCCGAGGGCGTCCTGCACGCCGGCACCCGCCGCCGCGAGGACGGCGCCGTCGTCTCCACCGGCGGCCGGGTCCTGTCCGTGGTCGGCACCGGCGCCACCCTGGCCGAAGCCCGGACCGACGCCTACCGGCGCGTGGACGCCGTTCACCTGACCGGGTCCCACCACCGCACCGACATCGCGCTGCGCGCGGCGGAGGGCGTGATCGAGGTCCCGTAGGTCACGGCCCGCCGGGCACCGCTCGTGCCCGGCGGCCGACCGCGCGGGCACCCGTCGTCGCGGCCTCCGCGAGGCTCGCGCGGCCCCGGGACCGGTGGGCAAGTCCTCCGAACCCGCGGGAACCGGCGGAGGTGCGGCTTCGTCCAACCTCAGACCCGGTTCACGCGGTCGTTGGTAGCCTCGGACCGGGAGTGAGTCGTCACCGAGCGTACGGGGGTAGGGCGTCGTGGCAGAGGAGAACGGCCTACTGGGCGCGGTCGCGGGCATCGGCGGAGCCATCGGCAAGGCGGTCGGAGAGGTCTTCGCGGCGGAGAAGAGCCTGGGTCGGACGATGGCCTCGGGACCCGGCTCCAGCCAGAAGTTCGAGGTGTCCGAGGAGACGGTGCTCCAGGCGGGGAAACTCGTCAACGACCAGATCGACGCCCTGCGCACCAGTTACCGCGCGGCGTTCCGCGACATCAGGGTCAACCTCGACGGTCTGGACGACCTGAACACGGAGATCGCCGCGGCCTGGAACGACCGGCTGATCGAGAACGACGACTCCTACACGAGCCGCATCGAGCAGTACATCGACAGCCTCAGCAGCCTGGTCGAGCAGTTGCGCGCCACGGCGACGCAGTACGGGCACACCGAGGAAGAGGTAGTGGCGGCTATGGGGGCAGCGGGTGCTTCGAAGCAGTAGGGCTCTGGTCGTGGTCGCCGTGGCCGGTGCGGTTCTCGCCGGCTGCACGACCCAGGAGCCCGGCGACCCCACCCCGCGACCGACGGGGACCAGCGGTTCGGCCGGTCCGACGTCCGGTTCGTCGAAGCCCACCGTCGAGTTCCCGGCCAGGCCGGCCGAGGTCACGCTCGACGGCATCGCCGACGCCTGCCGGGCCCTCACGCCCGAGCAGCAGGAGCGGTTGGGAATCGACGAGGCGATCAGCGAGCCCCAGGACGTCATCGAGGGCAAGAACTCGCCGGGGTGCAGCTTCCAGGGCAACTCCCGGCCGCTGTTCAGCTACGAGGTCACGCTGATCGCGGACGAGGGCGTCGACTACTGGGAAGGCCCGAGCAACCTCGAAATCGAGCAGAAGACGGTCGCGGGCTTCGGTGCCTACCAGGTCACCCTGATCGGCACGACCAAGGGCGACTGCGCCGTGGCGGTCGACGTGGCGGACGGGCAGCAGCTGTTCGTGTCGTTCCTGCCCATCGGCGACGGGTTCACCCGGGACCAGATGTGCGAGAACGCGGCCAAGGGCGCGGAAGCGGCGCTGACGACTTTGCGGACTCTGAAGTAAGGGGCAGGCATGGGCTTCAGGCAGATCACGGACCACCGCTTCGAGGGCTACTCCAACGCCGCCCTGGCCGGCCTGGTCGAGCAGTTCCAGAGCGGCGACGCCTCCCAGCGCTTCAGCAACGCCTCGCACGCCCTGCGCCAGCTGGCGGCGACCCTGGACGAGACCGACGAGACGCTGCGCAACGAGCTGAAGAAGCTCGGCATCAACTGGCAGGGCGCGGCCGGTGACAACGCCGGGAAGGCGGTCACCGTGTCGGCGGACGTGGCGTCGTCCGGCACCGACGCCGCCAAGCAGAACTCCAAGGCCACCGCCGTGCAGGGGGCCAACTACAGCCAGACGCGCAACAGCATGCCGCCGCCCACCGCGTTGCAGGGCGACACGGAGACCAGCTTCTGGGACGACGCGGGCGGGTTCTTCGGGTACGAGACCGACCACGCCAAGGAGGTCAAGGCGACCCAGGCGGCGCGCGAGCAGACCATCCGCGGGCTCGACCAGTACACCGAGGCGAGCCGCGACGCGCTCGACCAGTACCAGGGCATGAACAAGCCGCCGCAGTTCGACGTCACCTCCGCCTCCAGCGTCAGCACGCCGGTGTCGCCCGCGATCCAGCCCGGTGGCGGGATCACGGGTGTGCCGGGGGCCGTGCCCGGGTCGCTGCCCGGCGGTGGCGGGGTCGGGTCGGTGCCCGGCGGCGGTTCGGTCGGGCTGCCGCAGCAGTTGCCGGGGGTGCTGCCCGGCGGTGCCGTCACCGGCATCGCGCCCGGCACGCCCGGGCCCGGTGGGACGGTGCTGCCGCCCGCCGCGCTGGGCAAGGTCGGCGGGTCGAACCTCGGGCTGGGGCTCGGCCTCGGCCTGGCCGGCGGTGCGGCGCTCGGGTTGGCGGCGGGTGCCGCGCGCGGGGGACGGGTCGTGCGCAACCCGTCCGGTGGCGGGCTGCCCGCCGGCGCCAAGGTGCCGGAGGGCGCGGCCGGCGGCAAGGGCGGTTCCGGTGCCGGTGGCGGCGTGCCCAAGGGCGGGGTGCCCGGCGGTGCCGGTGGCGCGTTGACCGGCAAGCCCGGCGTCTCGGCCACGATCGGCATGATCGACCCGGACGAGCGCGTCCCCGGACGTCCCGGTGCCGCGGGTGTCGCCGCGGGCAAGGGCGCGGGCGGGTCGATGATGCAGGCCGCCGCGGCCCCGCAGCGCGGCGAGGGCGAGGAGGACGCCGAGCACGTGCGCAAGTACGGCGTGGACTCCGACGACGTCTTCGGCGACGAGCGGATGGTCGTGCAGTCGGTCATCGGCGACGAGCCCGAGAAGAAGTGAAGTGAACACGGTCGTCCTGTCGACCCTGGAGTTCGACGTCGCGTGGGAGGGCGAGCGGTCGGCCAGGCGCAGCGTCGCGCTGGACGTGCCCAGCCCCGGTGTCACGCACACCGAGCGGGCCGCGCTGGTGGACCAGGCGTGGCAGTCGCTCGCCGTCCGCGGGTTGGCCCGGAACCGGCGGCTGACGCCCGAGCTGGCCGACGCGTTCGCGCTGCTGGCGAACCCGCAGGTGTCGATTGACCTGTGGGTGTGGGTGGACCGCCGCAAGATCAAGGGCCTCGCGGCCTCCGCCGGTGACGACGGCCTGCTGGCCGTCGTCGACGGCGACGAGGTGTGGTTGATCGAGGCACGCGCCAGCGCGCTCGCCGAGGCGGCGGTGTCCGTCGCCGGCGAGGTGAACGCCGGGTACGGGCGGTCGATCAGCCTCCCGAACGACGTGCTGCGCAAGGCGTCCGACGAGGCCGGACGGGACGCCGAGAAGCTGGTGCTGTCGCTGGAGCGGCACGGGTTGCCGCTGCACGAGGCGCAGGAGCTGGCCGCGATGTGCGACGGCATGAGCACCCGCGGCCAGTTCGGCGCCGAACGCGCCCAGCGCGGCGGACCGCCGGTCCGGGCCTCGCGGGTGGTGGCGTGGCACGACACCCCGTCCGGCCGGTACCTGCACCTCGTGCGGCCCAGCTCGGACGGCCGCGAGTGGAGCACCATCACGCCGATCGACAACGCCCGGCTGGCGGCCTGCGTCTGGGAGCTGCTCCAGGAGGTCTGACCCCTTTTTCAGGGGGGTCACGGGGGCCGTACAGGGGGTGGGTCCGGGAACCCCGACGCCCCGCACCACGTCAATCCCGTTGCGGGCCTGGGGGGCCAAGCACTGCCCGCCGTCATTCGGGAGTGACGTTCGGTGACCAACGCTACGCTCAGCGCTACCGCGTTCCGCACGGCATGGGAACACCTGGACCTCGGCGCCATGCCGATCGTCCTGCACGTCCAGGACGACCCCGCACCGTGGAGCCACCTGACCGCGCAGGGCCTGGCCCGCGGCGGGGAGCTCGACCCGTGGTTGGGGGCCGCGTTCAAACTGCTCGCCTACCCGCCCCGTTCGGCGGACCTGAGGCTCGGCTTCGGCAGCACCGCCGTGCGCGCGCTCGCGGCGTCCTCGGGGACCGGGTCGCTGCTGGCCGTGCTCAGGCGGGACCTGCTCACCGTGCGCGAGGTGGACCACGACCTGGCCACCGCGCTCGTCGGCCTGCTGCCCCGGCAGCCGGGTGGGCGGGTCGGCGCACCGGACCTGCACGGCCAGTTCGGCGCCGCGGCGACCGACCGGACCGGGCGCAGGCGCCGCGCGGCTGACGTGGTCGGCTTCCACGGACCGACGGACCCCGCCGACCTGCGCGAGAGGATCGCCGTGTTGTTGAACGAGTTCCGCGACTAGGCCGGGTGCCACAGGTGGGGTGATCGGCACCGCGGACGGCCCGGCCGGCGTGGGTGACCGCGGGCGGCCCGGCCGGCGCGGGTGGTCCAGGCGGCCCGAACGGCCCGAACAGCCCGGCTGGCGTGGGCGGCCCGGCCAGCACGAATGGCGCGGGCGGCCCGGCTGGCGTGGGTGGCGTGGGTGGCCCGGGCGGCGCGAATGGCGCGGGTGGCCGGGCTGGCGCGGGTGGCCGGGATGTGGCCGCGGTGTCCGCGCCGAGGTCGGGAACGGCGGTCGCGCGGGTCGACGCCGAGGTCGTGCGGCGGTGCTGTGGCCGTGCGGCGGTGCCGGCGCGCGGTCGGCGGACCGGCGAGTCCGGCGGCGCGACCGCCGGGTCGCCGGACTCGCCGGCGCTGTCGGCGCTGCCGGGGGCATGCGGTTGTGCGGTGACCAGGGGTTAGCCTGGCGTCCATGCTGGGTGTTTCGGCTCGTGCGGACGTTCCTCCCTTCCACGTGATGGAGGTGCTGTCGGCCGCCGCCCGCCGGCAGCGGACGCACGGGGACGTCGTGTCGTTGGCCGCCGGGCAGCCCTCCAGCCCCGCTCCCGCGCCGGTGCTGGAGGCGGCGCAGCGGGCGTTGCGGGAGCAGCCGTTGGGCTACACCGAGCAGCTCGGGATCGTCGAGCTGCGGGAGGCGCTGGCCGGCCACTACGACCGGCAGTACGGCCTCTCGGTGTCCGCCGACGACGTGGTGGTCACCACCGGGTCGTCGGGGGCCTTCCTGCTCGCGTTCCTCGCTTCCTTCGAGGCGGGTGACCGGGTGGCGCTCGCGCGCCCCGGCTACCCGGCGTACCGGAACATCCTGCGGGCACTGGGGTGCGAGGTCGTCGAACTGCCGTGCGGACCGGGGACCCGGTTCCAGCCGACCGTCGAGATGCTGGAGGCGGCGGGCCGCCTCGACGGGCTGATCGTGGCGAGCCCGGCCAACCCGACCGGCACCGTGCTCGCCCCCGACGAGTTGCGCGGGCTCGTCGAGTGGTGCGCGGAGCACGGGGTGCGGCTCGTCAGCGACGAGATCTACCACGGCATCGGCTACGGCACGCCCCTCGCCTGCTCGTGGGAGACCTCCCGGGACACCATCGTCGTCAACTCCTTCTCCAAGGTTTTCGCCATGACCGGCTGGCGGTTGGGGTGGATGCTGCTGCCGCCCGACCTGCGCCGGGCGGTGGACCGGCTCACGGGCAACTTCACGCTCTGCCCGCCCGCGCTCGCCCAGCACGCGGCCGTCGCGGCGTTCGAGCCCGAGTCGTACGCGCAGACCGAGCGCCTGGTCGAGGGGTACCGCCTCAACCGGGACCTGCTGCTCAAGGGCCTGGCCGACCTGGGCATCGACGAGGTGGCCCCCGCCGACGGCGCCTTCTACGCCTACGCCGACGTCTCGCACCTCACGACCGACTCGACGGACTTCTGCCGCCGCCTGCTCGACGACACGGGCGTCGCGATCGTGCCCGGCGTCGACTTCGACCCCGTGCGCGGGCACGAGTTCATCCGGATGTCCTTCGCCGGGGCCGGCCACGACATCGAGGAGGCGCTGCGGCGGATCGGCGGGTGGTTGTCGTCATCATGATGACCGTTGTACCCGCGTTGGTCGCCGGGTGGGGGAACTGACGGCGGGTGTCGCTCGTTCGTGTGGCATGGCCCGAATAATCCTGTGGCTGCTCGCCGCGTGGATCGTGATCACCGTCGCCGGGGCCCTCATCGAGGGCATCTTCTGGCTGGCCGTGGTCGGTGGCGTGCTGTTCCTCGGCACCGCCGCGTACGGTGCGATCAAGTCGAACGGCCGCAAGGGCATCAAAGGGCCGTAACGCCGCACGGAGCTGGTAAAACGCCGAACCGACGCTCACGATGGTGCGGTGTTCGAGACTGATGAACGCCGCCTGGTCCGCTGGGAGCGGCGCGTCGAGTGGCCCCTGACGGGCCTCGCCGTGCTGTTCCTGGTGGCCTACGCCTGGCAGGTCCTCGACGACCGGGCGACCCCCGGTCTGCACGGCGCGCTGGAGGTCGTCCTCTGGTTCGTCTGGCTGGTCTTCGCGGTCGACTACGCGGCCCGCCTGGTGCTCGCCGCGGACAAGCGGCGGTTCCTGGTCACCCACCTGGTCGACCTGCTCGCGGTGCTGCTGCCGGCGGTCCGCCAGCTGCGCGTGCTCCGCCTGCTCACCGTGCTCAAGCTGCTCAACCGCCGGTTCGCGGGCCGGGTCCGGCAGCGGATCGGCCTCTACGTCGCGGGCGTCACGGCCCTGATCGGCCTGTCCGCCTCGCTCGCCGTCCTGGACGCCGAGCGCCACCACCCCGACGCCACGATCACCACGTTCGGCGACGCGGCGTGGTGGACCCTCACCACGATCACGACCGTCGGCTACGGCGACCGCTACCCCGTGACCTGGGAGGGGCGGTTGGTCGCCGCGCTGCTCATGGTCGGCGGCATCGCCCTGCTGGGTGTCATCACGGGCACCATCGCGTCCTGGATCGTGGACCGGCTCAGCGGCGTCGAGGGCTCGGTGGCCGAGGCCGAGCAGGCCACCGCGGCCGAGCTGCGCCTGGTGCGGGCGGAGCTGGCGGCCCTGCGGGAGGAACTGGCCGGGCGAGCGGAACCGGCCGGGCGGGCGGAGCAGGCAGGGAGCGGGGAGCAGGCCGGGAACGGGGCGCAGGTCGGGAACGGGGAGCAGGCCGGGCGAGCTGGCCCGGCCGGGGAGCTACGGGCCGAGCACCGACCGGGCGTGTGAGCTGCCCCGCCACAGCACGCCGGTCAGGCCCGCCGCGTTCGCCCCGTCCACGTTGACCTGCCGGTCGTCGAAGAACACGCAGTCACCCGGCTCCGCCCCGAGCCGCTCGACCAGCGCGGTGAAGATCCGCCGGTCCGGCTTGGCCACGCCCAGGTCACCGGAGAACACCAGGTGCCGGAAGTGCGCGGCCCACGGCTCGCGCTCGGCGACCCGCGCGAACGACGCGGGCGCGTTGGACAGCAGCGCCAGCGGCACCCCGGACGCCGCCAGCTCCTCGACCAGCGCCACCACCGACGGGTCGGGCAGCAGCCACCCCCGCACGTCCACGTCGGTCAACCGCGCGGCCAGCTCGGCGTCCACCCCGACGCCCAGCCGCGCGCCCACGGCCCGCCAGTACCCCAGGTCCGGCGTGCCGCTGTCGTAGTCGTGCCGCGGAGCCCAGTAGGCCGCCGCGAAGCCCTCCTCGGGCACGCCGAGCAGGGACGCCAGTTCGGGCAGCGCCTCCGTCGGCCGCGAGATGACCTCGCCGTAGTCGAACACCACCCAGCGCACGTCAGCTCACCGACACGATCCGCCGCAGCGCCTCGGCCACGTCGTCCGCGCCCACGTCCCGGTGCGTCACGAACCGCACCTTGCCCGACATCGGGCCCGCGTACACGCCCAGGTGCCGCAGCCCGGCGAGCGTCACCTCCAGGTCCGGCACGCCCGCCAGCACGATGTTCGTCTCCGGCTCGTCCACCTGCCAGCCCAGGGCGGCGAGGCCCTTGGCCAGGGTGCGGGCGTTCGCGTGGTCCTGCGCCAGGTCGTCCAGGCGACCCAGCCCGACCAGGCCCGCCGCGGCCAGCACACCGCCCTGCCGCACGCCGCCGCCCAGCATCTTGCGCACCCGGCGCGCCTCGGCGACGAACAGCGACGACCCGGCCACGACCGACCCGACCGGCGCGCCCAGGCCCTTGGACAGGCACACCTGCACGGTGTCCACGCCCACGGTCAGGGCCGCGGGCGGCAGCCCCAGCGCGACGGCCGCGTTCCACAGCCGCGCGCCGTCCAGGTGCACCCGCAGCCCGGTCTCCTTCGCCGCCGACACCAGCAGCGCGTGCTCGTCGGGCTGGGTCACCGAGCCGCCCGCCGAGTTGTGCGTGTTCTCCAGGCACAA
The DNA here is from genome assembly GCF_051756985.1 of Saccharothrix sabaoui. Classification (NCBI taxonomy): domain Bacteria; kingdom Bacillati; phylum Actinomycetota; class Actinomycetes; order Pseudonocardiales; family Pseudonocardiaceae; genus Saccharothrix; species Saccharothrix sabaoui. Next base: position 14,961 of record NZ_JBPKJK010000012.1, on the reverse strand, counting down.
CAGGGTCGTGCGCAGCGTGTAGTACGGCCCCGAGGACCCCGCCGCGGCGCGCACCGCGTCCGGCGACGCGCGACCCGGCCCGGCGTCGCACTCCAGCGGGTGCGGCATCCCGCCCGCGATGAACGCGGCCGTGCCCAGCTCGCTGTCCAGCACGTGCGCGCCGCGCGGCGCGAGGAACCGGTCACCGGGGCGCAGGTGCACGGTGAGCGCGATGAGGTTGCCCATCGACCCGGTCGGCACCCACAGCGCGGCCTCCACGCCGAGCACCTCGGCGACCCGCTCCTCCAGCAGTCTCATCGTCGGGTCGTGGTCCAGGACGTCGTCGGCGACCTCGGCGCGCGACATCGCCAGTCGCATTTCCTCGTCCGGCTGGGTCACGGTGTCCGACCGGAAGTCGAGCGGCGGGAGCAGGGTCACGAACGGATCACATCACACCGCGCAAGTCCTGACCCGATCGCGCCGGCCGTACGACGATGGGGGGTGACGCACGTCTCGCCGGAGGGGCGTGCAACCGTTGACCGTCCCGGTTCCGTCCAGCAGGTGCAAGCACGACGAGCGGAGAGAGTCCGCGTGGATCAGCGCGACGAGCAGGAGTTCGCGGAGTACTTCGCCGCTCGCCGGGAGGCCGTGCGCCGAACGGCGTTCCTGCTCTGCGGCGACTGGCACCGGGCGGACGACCTCGCGCAGACCGCGTTCGTCGCGCTGCACCGCAGGTGGCGGAAGGTCCGGGACAAGCAGGCCCTGGACGCGTACGTCCGCCGCAGCGTGGTGCGCGCGGTGATCGACGAGTCCCGGCGGCCGTGGCGGCGGGAGCGGTTCGTGGACGAGGTCCCGGACGCGCCCGCGACCGACGGCGAGGTCGCCGACTCGGTGGCGACGCGCGAGACCCTGGTCACGGGCTTGCGGCGGGTGCCACCGAGGCAGCGGGCGGTGCTCGTGCTCAGGTTCCTGGAGGGGCTGGACGTCTCGGCGACCGCGGTGGCGCTGGGGTGTTCGGAGGGCACGGTCAAGAGCCAGACCTCCCGGGGCCTGGAAGCGTTGCGCGAGGCCCTCGGCGACGCGATCGACGACCTGCGGCCCGCGTCGTGAACGGGAGGTGGAGGTAGGTGGACGAGCAGAAGCTCTCGGAGCTGTTCCGCGACGCGGCCGGCGACGCGCCCCCCGCGTCCTTCGACGTGGGCGAGGTGCGGGCGGCCTCGGCGCGCGCGACCGCCCGCCGCAGGTCGGCCGCGGCGCTCGGCTCCGCGCTCGCCGTCGTGCTCGTGTTCGGCGGGGTCGTCGTCTCGACCGACCTGTTCGCGAAGTCGACCGGCGACACGACCGCGGCGGGTTCCGCTGAGAGCGCCCCGTCCCCTGACGTCACCCCGTTCGGTGAAGCCGAGGTACCCGCGGTCCCGAAGGACGCCTCACCGGACCGGAGCGGTGGAATGCCGCCCAAGAGCGTCCCCGACGACCCGTCCACGCAGGGGGACGAGCCGTTGGGGACAGCCGACCGCCCGACGGTCGGCCGCACCCCGGGTGGGTGTGTGGAGGTGGACCGGGAGCTCGCCGTCGCCCTCGCCGACGAGCTCCCGGTCGCCCGCGGCCTCCAGCCCTCGCCCGCCGCCGCGAACTGCCCGGCGGGCGGTCGCGGCGCCGGTTACCTGGTCCGCGACGGCGGTGCCACCGGCACGGTGTCCGTCGTCGTCGTGCCCCCGGGCACGCCCGACCTCGTCCCGGACCGGTCGGTCCGGTTCCAGAGCTCGCCCACGTCGGGCGGCGAGGAGCTGTACGTGCTCAGCGAGCCGGCGGCCGGGTCGGGGGTCGCGCCCTTCGCGGACGAGCTGGCGTCGCTGGCGCGGCGGCTCGGGGACCGGTTCTGACGCGCGCACTAGTACCTTCCCTGCAATGACAGCCGCTACGCCGAAGGGTGAACGCCGGCGCCAGGCGCTGGTCGAGGCCGCCGCGGACCTCCTGGCCGACGGCGGGTTCGACGCGGTCCGGCACCGCGCCGTCGCCGAGCGCGCCGGCCTGCCCCTGGCGTCGACCACCTACTACTTCGACTCGCTGGACGACCTGGTCGCCGCGGCCCTGGAGCACCGCAGCATCGCCGAGCTGGCCTACGGCAAGGCCCGGCTGGAGGAGCTCGACCCGGCGGACTGCGGCGGCGACGCGCTCATCGACCTGGTGCTCGACCTGCTGCTCGGACCCGTGGGCGACGGCGACGCGGAGGCCGTGCTGCTGCGCTACGAGCGCCTCGTCGCCACCGGCAGGCGGCCCTACCTGCGACCGCTGATGCGCCGCATGTCCGGGCAGCTGCACGACCTGCTGTTCGACATCTTCACCCGCACCGGCCAACCGGTCACCCGTGAGCGCGTCGAGGAGCTGATCGCGCTGGTCGACGGCGCCGTCGTGAACGCCCTCATCGAGATCAGCCCGGACCCCCGCGCCGCCGCCCGGCGCATGTTGGAGAAGTCGATGCAACCCCGGTGACCCCCGACCGCGTTCACAAGGTGGGGGCGCGGAAGGGGATGGCATGCGCAAGGCCGATGAGCAGGGGTTCCGCGAGTTCGCGGTGGGGCACGCGGCCTCCCTGCGGCGAACGGCGTACCTGTTCTGCGGTGACTGGCACATGGCGGAGGACCTGATGCAGGCGAGCCTGCTCAAGCTCTACCAGGCGTGGCACCGCATCGAGTGGCGCGACAACGCCTCGGCCTACGCCCGCAAGGTGCTGCTGCGCACGTGGCTCGACGAGAAGCGGCGCCCGTGGCGGAGGGCCGAGCAGCGCGACGGCGAGGTGCCGGACGTGGCGGACTCGTCGTCCGACCCGGACCGGGCGGGCGAGCAGCTGTGGGCGCGCGACCTCGTGCACGCGGCGCTGCTGCGCGTGCCGCCGCGCCAGCGGGCCGCGCTCGTGCTGCGCTACTTCGAGGACCTGCCGGTGGCGGAGGTCGCGGTGGCGATGGGCTGCACCGAGGGCACGGTCAAGAGCCAGACCGCGCGCGGGCTCGTCGCGCTGCGCGTCGCCGTCGAGGAACTGGAGCAGGGGGCGGTGGTGGCCTCGTGAGCGAGGCGGAGCTGAGGGAGGGCCTGCGCGCCGCGGTGGGGGACGAGCCGCCGCTGGACTTCGACCCGGACGCGCTGATCGCCCGCGCCCGGCACGCGCGCAAGAGGCGTCGTGCGCTGGTGGCGGTGGCCGTGGCGACCCTGGCGCTGACCGGGACGGCGCTGTCGCTGCCGGGCGCCCTCGACCGGCGCCCGCTGCTCGACGCGGCGGCGGGGCCGCTGCTGACGACCGCGGCGTCCCCGCCCCCGACCGGGCGCCCGCCCGCCCCCACCGCCCTGCCGCCCACCACCACGCCGGAGGCGCCCACCCCCCGGAGCGGACCCGAGGGCCTCCTGGCGCGGCGCGTGACCGACCTGCTCGCCCGGGTGGCCCCCGGGGCCGAGGTGGTCGCGGTCGACTTCGACGACAAGGACCAGCAGGGCGCCCGGTTCATCAGCGGGCTGGTGCAGTACGTCGACGCCGAGGGCAGCAGCGGGATCGCCGTGCAGATCACCGGTGCCGGGGTGGGGCCGGACCCCGACCGGTTCTGCGCGTCGGCGACCTGCGTGTCGACCTCCACGCGGCCGGACGGCAGCCGCGTCGAGGTCGCCGTGGCCGACGGCGGACCGGAGGGCACGACCGTGCTCACCGCCGCGCACTTCCGCCTCGACGGCACCGTGGTGCAGGTCAACGCCTACAACTACGACCCGGCGAAGGGGGGTGCCCTGCGCGCCACCGTGCCCCTGTCGGTGGACCAACTGGTCGAGCTGGCCGTCGACCCCGGCCTGGCCCTGCTCTGACGTGCCCGGTTCCCGGTCCCGGCCGGACGGCAAATATGCTGGTCACGTGACGGTCAAGCCCCGCATCGCCAATGTCCTCGCCGGTCGCTACGCCTCCGCGGAGCTGGCCACGCTGTGGTCCGCCGAGCACAAGGTCGTGCTGGAGCGGCAGCTGTGGCTCGCCGTGCTGCGGGCGCAGGCCGAGCTGGGCGTCGACGTGCCCACCGGGGCCGTCGCGGACTACGAGCGGGTCGTCGAGCAGGTCGACCTGGCGTCCATCGCCGAGCGCGAGCGGGTCACCCGGCACGACGTGAAGGCGCGCATCGAGGAGTTCAACGCCCTCGCCGGCCACGAGCACGTGCACAAGGGCATGACCTCGCGCGACCTGACCGAGAACGTCGAGCAGCTCCAGGTCCTGCGCTCGCTGGAGCACGTGCGCGGCAAGACCGCCGCCGTCCTCGCCCGCCTCGCGCAGCGCGCCGCCGAGTACACCGACCTCGTCATGGCCGGTCGCTCGCACAACGTCGCCGCCCAGGCCACCACCCTCGGCAAGCGCTTCGCGACCGCCGCCGACGAGGTGCTCGTCGCGTTCCGGCGGCTGGAGGAGCTGATCGCGCGGTACCCGCTGCGCGGCGTCAAGGGCCCGGTCGGCACCGCCCAGGACATGCTCGACCTGCTCGGCGGCGACCGGGACAAGCTGGTGGCGCTGGAGCGCGCCGTCGCCGGGCACCTCGGCTTCGAGCGGGTGCTGACCAGCGTCGGCCAGGTGTACCCGCGGTCGCTGGACTTCGACGTCGTGTCGACGCTCGTGCAGCTGGCGGCCGGGCCGTCGTCGCTGGCCAAGACCATCCGGCTGATGGCGGGCCACGAGCTGGTGACCGAGGGCTTCAAGCCCGGCCAGGTCGGCTCCAGCGCCATGCCGCACAAGATGAACACCCGTTCGTGTGAGCGCGTGAACGGGTTCGCGGTGATCCTGCGGGGCTACCTGTCGATGGTCGGCGAACTCGCGGGCGACCAGTGGAACGAGGGCGACGTGTCGTGCTCGGTCGTGCGCCGGGTCGCGCTGCCGGACGCGTTCTTCGCGTTCGACGGCCTGCTGGAGACGTTCCTGACGGTGCTCGACGAGTTCGGCGCCCACCCGGCCGTGGTGGCCCGCGAACTGGACCGCTACCTGCCGTTCCTCGGGACGACCAAGGTGCTGATGGCGGCCGTGCGCGCGGGCGTCGGCCGGGAGACCGCGCACGAGGCGATCAAGGAGAACGCGGTCGGCGTGGCGCTCGCGATGCGCGAGCGCGGCCTGGCGGAGAACGACCTGCTGGACCGCCTCGCCGCCGACGACCGCCTGCCGCTCGACCGGGCCGCCCTGGACGCCCTGCTCGCCGACCGCCTGTCGTTCACCGGCGTGGCGGAGCAGCAGGTGGCGGCCGTGGTGGCGCAGGTCGAGGACGTGCTGTCGGCGTTCCCGGCGGCGGCGGGCTACGTGCCGGAACCGATCCTCTGACGAGCGGGTCGGGCCCTTGAAGGGCGTCGGCCCGCGTCGGAACGGGCCGGGCCCGGCCGAGGGCGGTCAGCGGACGCGCGTCCAGCGGAGGCGGTCCCGGCGGCCCGGTTCGCAGGTCAGGGCGCGGCCCGCCGGGTCCACGGCCGTCGCGCCCCGCTCGTCGCACGGGAAGCCCTCGATCGCCACCTCGTCGAACGCGGGTTCGGTCGTGGTCGGCGGCGGCGCCGGGGGCGCCGGCGGCGGCACGGGCTGGACCTCCACCGGCGGTGGTGGCGGCGGGGGTTCGGTGGTCGCCTCCGCGGTGGGGGGCGGGGTGGTGGCGACCGCGCGGACGGAGATGCTCGCCACCGCGGGCACCGACGCGGGGGGCGTCGTCGAACCGGTGGTGATGGTGGGCAGCTCGACCGGTTCCGGGGCAGCCGTCGGCTTGCCGCACGCGCCCGCGAGCAGCACGGCGATCAGGCTGCCCCCCGCGACGGGGGCCAGTAGCGCCTTCCGGTGGACCACGCCGAGCAGAGTAGGGGCAGCAGGCCCGATACCCCAAGTGGCGGTGTGCCGGACGCACACCCGGAGTAGAGCTACAGCCTCCCCGCGTCGATGATCCTCTTCAGGAACTGCCGGGTCCGCGGGTGCTCCGGGTCGCCCAGGACCTGCTCCGGCGGCCCGGACTCGACGAGCCGCCCGCCGTCGAGGAACACCACCCGGTCGGCGACCTGGCGGGCGAACCCCATTTCGTGCGTCGCCATCAGGATCGTCCTGCCCTGCCCCGCCAGCTCCCTGACCAGCGACAGCACCTCGCCGACGAGTTCCGGGTCCAGCGCGCTGGTGATCTCGTCCAGCAGCAGCAGGCGCGGCACGTGGGCCAGCGCACGGGCGATGGCGACGCGCTGCTGCTGCCCGCCCGACAGCTGCTCGGGGTAGCCGCGGGCCCGGTCGGCGAGGCCCACGCGCCCCAGCAGGTCCAGGGCGGTGCGCTCGGCCTCCGCCCGGGGCACGCCGTGCACGACGCGCGACGCGAGGGTGACGTTGTCGAGCACGGTCATGTGCGGGAACAGGTTGAACGCCTGGAACACGACGCCCATCGCCCGCCGCGCCACGTCGGCGTCGACCCGCGGGTCGGACACGTCGACGCCGTCGAGGAGCACCTGGCCGTCGTCCAGCTCCTCCAGCAGGTTCACGCAGCGCAGCAGGGTCGACTTGCCCGACCCGGACGACCCGATCAGCGCCACCACCTCGTGCTCGTGCACGTCGAGGTCGACGCCGTCGAGCACCGTGCGGCCCCCGTAGCGCTTCACCACGCCGCGCACGGACAGCACCGGTCCGGGCAGCCCCCGCGCGGGTGCACCGCGGTCGCTCATCGTCCCCCCTGACGCCGTTCCACCCGGCGGCCCACCGCGTCGGCGAACCGCGCCGTGGGCACCGCGAGCAGTACGAACAGCAGCCCCGCCACCACGTACGGGGTGAAGTTGAACGCCCTGGCCTGCTCGATCTGCGCCGCGCGCACCGCGTCCACCGCGCCCAGCACGGAGATCAGCCCGCAGTCCTTCTGGAGCGCCACGAAGTCGTTGAGCAGCGCCGGCATGACCCGCCGCACCGCCTGCGGCAGCACGACCAGCCGCATCGTCTTGCGCGGCGTCAGCCCCAGCGAGCGGGCCGCCGCCACCTGCGACGGGTGCACCGACTCGATGCCCGCCCGGAACACCTCGGCCACGTACGCGGTGTAGGCGAGCACGAGCGCCACGCCGCCGAGCACCACGAAGTCGTTCGGCACGCCCGTGAGCCGCAGCGCGGGCAGCCCGAACCCGACCAGGTACAGCAGGATGATCAGCGGCAGCCCGCGGAACAGGTCCACGTACACGGTGGCCAGGGCGCGCAGCGGGAACCACACCGGGCTGCGCAGGGTGCGCAGCGCCGCCACGCCGAGCGCGAGCACCAGGATCAGCGCCCCGCACACGACCAGCACGCGCAGGTTCAGCCACAGCCCCTCCAGGATGGCGGGCAGCGACCGCCACGCGACCTCCGGGTCGAAGAAGGAGTCCCGGACGCGCGGCCAGCCGGGCGCGGTGGCGACGGTCGCGGTGGCCGCCGCGGCGAACACGACCGTGGACAGCAGCGCGACCAGCGTGGACCGCCGCGAGCGGGAACGCCGGTAGGCGAGGCGCTCCCGTTGCAGCAGGCTCGTCACGTCAGGCGGTCACTTCAGCTCGGGTGCCGTGCCGGCGGCCGACAGCCACTCCTGCTCGATCTTCGCCAGCGTGCCGTCGGCCCGCAGGTTCTCCACCGCGGTCGACACGCACGCGGTGAGCGGGCTGCCCTTGTCCAGCACGACGCCGAACTGCTCGGGCTTGCCGTCGCCGGGCGGCACCTGGCCGACGATCAGGCCGTCCTCCAGCTCCGCGGACGTGATGTAGAACGCGGTCGGCAGGTCCACCACCAGCGCGTCGATCTGCCCGGCGCGCAGGGCGGCCTTGGCGTCGTCGTTGGTGTTGTAGACGGCGACGTCCTGCGCGGGCTGGAGCCGCTGGGCGGCCTCGAAGCTGGTCGTGCCCACCTGGGCGCCGACCTTGACCTCCTTCAGCTCGGCGAGCGTCTTCACGGACGCGGCCCTGGACGACTCCAGCGTGATCACGGCCTGGTCCACGTCGTAGTACGGCGCGGAGAAGTCGACGGCCTGCCTGCGCTCCTCGGTGATGGAGAACTCGGTGAGGTTGGCGTCGTAGGTCTTCTTCCCCGGCTGGATGGCCGCGTTGAACGGGACGCGCGTCCAGACGACGTCCTCCTTCGCGTACCCCAGCTCCCCGGCGAGGGCGTGGGCGACGGCGGACTCGAAGCCCTTGCCGTTGGTCGGGTCGTCGTCCACGTACCACGGCTCGTAGACCGGCTGGTCCGTGCCGAACGTGATCCTGCCCGCGGTCAGGGTCGCCAGGTTCGCCTTCTCGCAGGCGACGCCGTCCACCTGGTTGGTGGGCGGCGCGGCCTGCTCCTCGGGGGCGCAGGCGGCCGCCGCGAGGAGGGCGGTGGCGGCGAGTATCACTCCGGGTGCACGCATGGGGGAGATCTTGCCGCAGGTGGGAAGGGGTGCCCACGGAGCGGGACAAGTAGGCTTCGGATCGTGCCCAAGCTCGCCGATTACCGGCTGGTCGCCACCGGCAAGGTCCGCCAGGTCCACGAGGTGGACGACGACCTGCTGCTGTTCGTGGCCTCCGACCGGATCTCCGCCTTCGACCACGTGCTCTCCACGGAGATCCCCGACAAGGGACGCGTGCTCACCGCGATGAGCGTGTTCTGGTTCGAGAGGTTCGCCGACCTCGTGCCGAACCACCTGGTGGCGTGGGACGACCCGCGCATCCCGGACGAGGTGCGCGGCCGGGCGCTGCTCGTGCGCCGGCTCGACATGGTGCAGGTGGAGTGCGTCGCCCGCGGCTACCTCACCGGGTCCGGCATGGCCGAGTACCGGCGCGACGGCGGGGTGTGCGGCGTGCGGCTGCCCGAGGGGCTGGTCGAGGCGTCCGAGCTGGCGGAGCCGATCTTCACCCCGGCGACGAAGGCCGAGATCGGCGCGCACGACGAGAACGTGTCGTTCGAGCACGTCGTGGCCGAGGTCGGGGCCGGCCTGGCCGGGCGGCTGCGGGACGCCACCCTGGAGATCTACGGCGCGGCGCGCGAGTTCGCCCGGTCCAAGGGGGTGGTCCTGGCCGACACGAAGTTCGAGTTCGGCCTGGACGCCTCGGGCGCGCTGGTCCTCGGCGACGAGGTGCTCACGCCCGACTCGTCGCGCTACTGGCCCGCCGACGGGTACGCGCCCGGCCGGGTGCAGCCGTCGTTCGACAAGCAGTACGTGCGCGACTGGCTGACCTCGGACGCCTCCGGCTGGGACCGGGCGTCCGACGCGCCGCCGCCCCCGCTGCCCGACGACGTGGTGGCCGCGACCCGCGCCCGGTACGTCGAGGCGTACGAGCGGATCACCGGGCTGTCCTTCGCCGACTGGCCGTCCGGCACCCCCTGAGCCCGACCTCGTGATTTCGCCCGATCCGCACCGGCGCGTCACCTCGTCGCCAAGCGGGCGACACGCCGGTGCGGCGCACTGGGCACATGGGCGCCCACCTCGTGGTTTCGCTGTCCGGCATCGGGCCGAGCACGCTCGACCGGTGCGCCGACCTGGCCGGGGAGCTGGACCGGCGGCACGTGCCGCTGTCCCTGCTCCTGGCCCCGCGCAAGGCCGTCCCCGGCGCGGTCCCCGACTGGGTCCGCGCGCGCGTCGCCGCCGGTGACGCGCTCGTGCTGCACGGGTTCGACCACGCCGCCGACCCGACGCACCGGGCGGTGTCGCTGCGCCGCCGGGCCGAGTTCTCCGCGCTGCCCGCGCACGAGGCGGGGCTGCGGCTGGTCGCCGCCCGCGCCGGCCTGGAGCGGCTCGGCCTGGCCACCGACCTGTTCGCGCCGCCGTCGTGGCTCGCGTCGCCGGGCACGCTGGTCGCGCTGCGCCGGCACCGGTTCGCGGTGTGCGCGGACATGGCGGGCGTGCGCGACCTGCGCACCGGCGACGTGCGGCCGGGGCGGGTGCGGATGGCCGTCGACCACTGGGGCCACCTGCTCGCGGTCGGCCGGTCGGCGCGGCGCGGCGGCCTGGTGCGGCTCGGCGCGGACGCCGCGTCGCTGGACCGGCTCGCGCCCGTGCTGCTGGAGGCCGTGGACCTGGCCCTGCACCACGGCGCGACCCCGACGACCTACAGCGCCTCGACCTACAGCGCCACGACCTCCCCCTCGGGCAGCACGACCACCTCGACGCCCTCCGGCGCGGTGCCGGTCAGGACGCGGTAGTACACCCCGGGGTGGGCCAGGAGCGACTGGTGGATCGGCACGGCCCGGCGCGGGCCGACCGCGGCGAGGAAGTCGGCCGCCTCGGACAGCTTCATCCACGGCGCGGCGGTCGGCAGGCCCAGCACGTCGACGCGCTGCCCGGGCACCCTCAGCGAGTCGCCCGGGTGGTAGAACGCGCCGTCGTCGACCAGGTAGCCGACGTTCGCGGGCAGCGGGACGCTCGGGTGGATCACCTCGTGCGGCGCGTCGAGGACGCGCACGGACGTGCCGCCGAACCCCAGCACCGCGCCGGGCTCGGCCCGGGTCGCGCCGTCGAGGTCGAACGGGGCGAAGACCGGGACGCCGGGGTTGGCGTCGCGCAGGGCGGGCAGCCGGGCGGGGTCGAGGTGGTCGGGGTGCTCGTGGGTGACCAGGACCGCGTCGAGCCCGGTGACCCCCTCGAAGCCGGTCGAGAACGTGCCGGGGTCGAACAGGACGCGCGCGGAGCCGGTGTCGACCAGCAGGCAGGAGTGTCCGAAGTGGACGATTTCCATGGTGGTGCCTCCTCAGGGCACCGTTCTACCCCGGTTCAGCCGATCGCGCGCAGCAGCTCCCGCTCCACCTCGGGCGGCAGGCCGGCGCGGCGCTCGCGGTCCGGGCCCAGCTCCCGCTCGTGCGCCAGGGCGTCGACGGCGGTCCCGGCGGTCGGCCGGACGCGCAGCCCGGCGGCCAGCGCGGGACCCGCGTCGCGGAACATCATCGACCGGTGGCTGCGCGGCAACCACAGCGGCAGCGACCTCGGCCCGGCCCACGGCTGGACCCCGTGCCGCGCCAGGACGTCCCCCGGGACGCGGACCAGCTCGGTCCCCGGCGGCGCCACCGCGCCCGCGACCTCGCCGAGGACCATGCCCAACGGGTTGCTCGGCCCGATCGCGTCGTAGGTGCCGGTGACGCGCCGCTCGGCCGCGTCCACCACCCACGCGGCCAGGTCGCGCACGTCCACGTGCTGCGCCGGCTGGTCCGCCGCGTCGGGCACGACCACCCGGCCGCCCCGGCTGAGCCGGTTCGGCCAGTACCCGAACCGGTCGCTCCGGTCACCGGGCCCGGTGATGAGGCCGGCGCGGACGATGAACGCCCGGTCGCCGTGCGCGTCCAGCACCGCGTTCTCGCAGGCCACCTTCACCGACCCGTACAGCTCGGGCGTCGTCGGCGCGCCGGGCTCGTCCTCCGCCGGCGGGAGGGTCGCCGTGCCGCCGGGGGTGGCGTGGTCGGCGTAGACGGAGCAGCTGGAGATGAACGCCCAGTGGTCCGCGCCCACCGAGCGCAGCGCGTCGCGCACCCAGGTCACCGACATGGTGGCGACGTCCACGACCGCGTCGAAGCGCGTGCCCGCCAGCTCGCCGAGCCCGGCGTCCCGGTCGACGGGCACGTGCACGGCCCCCGCGGGCACCGCCCCGGACTCGCCGCGCGCCGCGCACACCACCTCGTGCCCGCGCCCCACCGCCTCGGCCGCCGTCGCCCTGCCGAGGAAGACCGTGCCGCCGAGCACCAGCATCCGCATGGGCCCACCCTGGACCCCGCGGGGCGCGACCGCCGGCAGGTCAGCCCAGGGCGAACAGGTGAACGTGTGCCCCCGGCCACCTGTGAACTGGATGAACACCCAGGTCAGGTACCCTTCGCCAGTACCGCAGTCCTCCTACCTTGGAGCAGCCTGTCGTGGCCCGAGTCGTCGTCGACGTCATGCCGAAGCCCGAAATCCTCGACCCGCAGGGACAGGCGGTGGCCAACGCGCTGCCCCGTCTCGGGTTCGACGGAATCACCACTGTCCGCCAGGGCAAGCACTTCGAGCTGGAGGTCGCCGACGACGTCGACGACGCCACGCTCGCGAAGATCGCCGAGACGTTCCTCGCCAACCCCGTCATCGAGGACTGGGTCGTGAGGCGGGTCGAGGCATGAGGGTCGGGGTCATCACGTTCCCGGGCACGCTGGACGACGTCGACGCGGCGCGCGCGGTCAGGTACGCGGACGGCGAGGCCGTCCCGCTGTGGCACGCGGACCGCGACCTCAAGGGCGTCGACGCGGTCATCGTGCCCGGTGGCTTCTCCTACGGCGACTACCTGCGCTGCGGCGCCATCGCCCGGTTCGCCCCGGTGATGGAGGAGGTCGTCGAGGCCGCGAACAAGGGCATGCCGGTCCTGGGCATCTGCAACGGCTTCCAGATCCTGTGCGAGGCCCACCTGCTGCCCGGCGCGCTCGTGCGCAACTCGAAGCTGCACTTCGTGTGCCGCGACCAGTGGCTGAAGGTCGAGAACACCACGACCGCCTGGACGACCCGGTACGACGAGGGCGCCGAGATCCTGGTGCCGCTCAAGTCCGGCGAGGGCGGCTACCAGGCCGACCAGCGCACCCTCGACGAGCTGGAGGGGGAGGGCCGCGTCGTGTTCCGCTACGTCGGCGAGAACCCGAACGGCTCGCGCAACGACATCGCGGGCATCACCAGCGCGAACGGCCGGGTCGTCGGCCTCATGCCGCACCCGGAGCACGCGATCGAGGCGCTGACCGGCCCCACGGACGACGGGCTCGGCATGTTCCTGTCCCTGCTCGACTCGGTGGTGAGCGCATGACCGTCGACACCGTCGAGAACGCCGGGAGCACGCCGGACCAGGAGCAGCCCTACAAGGAGCTGGGCCTGAAGGACGACGAGTACGCCCGCATCAAGGAGATCCTGGGCCGCCGCCCCACGGACGCCGAGCTGGCCATGTACTCGGTGATGTGGAGCGAGCACTGCTCCTACAAGTCGTCCAAGGTGCACCTGAAGTACTTCTCCGAGACCACCACCGACGAGATGCGCGCCAAGATGCTCGCGGGCATCGGCGAGAACGCGGGCGTGGTCGACATCGGCGACGGCTGGGCGATCACGTTCAAGGCGGAGAGCCACAACCACCCGTCCTACGTCGAGCCGTACCAGGGCGCGGCGACGGGCGTGGGCGGCATCGTGCGCGACATCCTGGCCATGGGCGCGCGCCCGCTGGCCGTGATGGACCCGCTGCGCTTCGGCCCGGCCGACGCTCCGGACACGCGCCGCGTGCTGCCCGGGATCGTCGCGGGCGTCGGCGGCTACGGCAACTGCCTGGGCCTGCCGAACATCGGCGGCGAGGTCGTGTTCGACGCGACCTACGCGGGCAACCCGCTGGTCAACGCCCTGTGCGTGGGTGCCATGCGGGTCGAGGACCTGCACCTGGCGCACGCCTCGGGCACCGGCAACAAGGTCGTCCTGTTCGGCGCGCGCACCGGCCTCGACGGCATCGGCGGCGTGTCCGTGCTGGCGTCCGAGACCTTCGACGACACGGCGGGCAAGCGCAAGAAGCTGCCCAGCGTGCAGGTGGGCGACCCGTTCACCGAGAAGGTGCTCATCGAGTGCTGCCTGGAGCTGTTCGCCGAGCGCATCGTCGTCGGCATCCAGGACCTCGGCGGCGCGGGCCTGGCGTGCGCGACGTCGGAGCTGGCCAGCGCCGGTGACGGCGGGATGCACGTCTACCTGGAGCGGGTGCCGCTGCGCGCCACCGGCATGACGCCGGCGGAGATCCTGTCCAGCGAGTCGCAGGAGCGCATGTGCGCGGTCGTGCGGCCCGAGGACATGGACGCGTTCATGGCGGTCTGCGCCAAGTGGGACGTCATCGCCACCGAGATCGGCGAGGTCACCGAGGGCGACCGGCTCGTCATCACCTGGCACGACGAGGTCGTCCTCGACGTCCCGCCGCGCACGGTCGCGCACGAGGGCCCGGTGTACGACCGGCCGATCGAGCGCCCGGCCGACCAGGACGCCCTCCAGGCCGACGTGCCGGACGCGCTGCCCCGGCCGGCGGACGGCGAGCTGCTGGAGCTGGTCAAGACCATGGCGGCATCGCCGAACCTGGCGTCGAAGCGGTGGGTCACCCAGCAGTACGACCGGTACGTGCGCGGCGGCACGGTGCTCGCCCAGCCGTCCGACTCGGGCATGATCCGCATCGACGAGTCGACGCACCGGGGCGTGGCGCTGGCCACCGACTGCAACGGCCGCTACACCAAGCTCGACCCGTACGCGGGCGCGCAGCTCGCGCTGGCCGAGGCGTACCGGAACGTGGCCACGTCGGGCGCGACGCCGGTCGCGGTGACGAACTGCCTGAACTTCGGCTCGCCCGAGGACCCGGCGGTGATGTGGCAGTTCGAGCAGGCCGTGAAGGGCCTCGCGGACGGCTGCGTCGAGCTGGGCATCCCGGTGACCGGCGGCAACGTCAGCTTCTACAACCAGACCGGGTCGACGGCGATCCTGCCGACGCCGGTGGTGGGCGTGCTGGGCGTGATCGACGACGTCCGCCGCCGCACCCCCACCGGGATCGGCGCGGAGGCCGGCGAGACGCTGCTGCTGCTCGGCGAGACCCGCGCCGAGTTCGGCGGGTCCGAGTGGGCGCACGTCGTGCACGGGCACCTGGGCGGCCTGCCGCCGAAGGTGGACCTGGCGCGGGAGAAGCTGCTCGGCGAGGTGCTGGTGGCCGGGTCGCGCGACGGGATGCTGTCCGCCGCGCACGACCTGTCCGACGGCGGCCTGGCGCAGGCGCTGGTCGAGACGTGCCTGATCGGCGAGGTGGGCGCCCGGGTGTTCCTGGAGGGCGACCCGTTCACCGAGCTGTTCAGCGAGTCGGCGGCCCGCGTGCTGGTGGCCGTGCCGCGCACGGAGGAGCTGCGGTTCACCGACATGTGCACGGCGCGCGGCCTGCCGTGGCGCAAGGTCGGCGTGGTGGACCCGGAGTCCGGGGCGCTGGAGTTCCAGGGCCTCGGCGCGCTGCCGCTGGCGGAGCTGCGCGAGGCGTGGGAGG
>NZ_JBPKJK010000011.1:0-94766 GCF_051756985.1 Saccharothrix sabaoui | reverse complement strand
TGGAAGCGGGCCAGCAGCAGGGCCGCCCCCTGGCGCTCGGCGATCCGGCGGCCCTCGTCGAGGTCGTGGCGGTCGCCGCGGGCCAGGCCGCGCACGCGGTGCAGCTCGGCGGTCAGCACCTGCTCGCCGAACGCGCGTGCGGCGGCCAGGCCCTCGTCGGCGAGTTCGGCGGCCTCGCGCGGGCGACCGGCGCGCAGGTGGGCGTCGGCCAGGGCGGCGGTGGTGATCGTGCGGGTCGAGCGCAGGCCCAGCCGGTAGATCCCGTCGGCGGCGGTGCGCGCGGCCACCAGCCGCGACGCGTCCCCGGCGCGCACGGCGGCCCACTCGGCGTAGAAGTCGCCGACCGCGGTGAAGTGCGCCATGTGCCCCTCGGCCCCGGTGCGGCGGCACGCGCGGCCCGCCCGCCCGGCCGCGGCGGCGTCGTGCTCCTGGAGGGCCGTCCACCCGGTGAACAGGTCGGCGTTGGCCAGGCCGTACGGGTCGTCGGTGCGCTCGGCCAACGCGCGTGCGGCGACGAGGTCGGGCCGGGGGTCACCGCCGCGCAGCGACCGGACCAGCGCGCGGAACTCGTGGACGGACAGCGTCGGCGTGCGGCCCGTCCGGCCGTGCAGGTGGCGCTCGTCGAGGTGGTCGAGGGCGGCGGTGAGGTGGTCGTCGGCCTCGACCAGGCGGCCGGTGAAGTAGGCGACGACGCCGAGGAGGTAGTGCGCGGCGGTGGTGGTGAGGTCCCCGCCCCGGGTGGCGAGCAGGCGGGTGGCGAGGTCGGTGGCGAGCGGGAAGTCGGCGCGGTTGCAGGCGAGTTCGCCGAGCGTCCACAGGGCGGTGGCCAGGTCGGCGTCGCGCCGGTCGCCGGGCGCGTCGAGGCCGGGGAGCAGCCGGTGGGCGCGGACGGCGGCGGCGGCCACCGCGTCGCTGCCCACGCCGACGGTGATCTGGAGCAGCGACGCGCGGCGCAGGTGCACGGCCAGCGCGGCCGGCTCGTCGGCCGGACCGGTGAGCAGGCCCGCCGCCCGGTCCAGGTGGCCCAGGGCGTCCTCGAAGGCGAGGCGGCGGGTGGCGTCCTCGGCGGCCTCCAGCGTCCAGTGCAGGTGGTCGGCCCGGCGGTCCTTCGCGCGGCCGTAGTGGTGGGCCAGCTCGGCGGGCGCGAGCAGGTCGCGGGCCGCGTCGGCGAGGTGCTCGTGCAGGGCGGCGCGGCGGGTCGGGGAGAGGTCGGCGTAGACCGCCTCGGCGAACAGCGGGTGCCGGAAGCCGACGACACCGGGCGCGGTCTCGACGACCAGGTGGTCGGCGGCGGGGGAGGGGGTGCCGACGACCGAGACGTCCAGGTCCCGGCCCGCGACGCCGAGCAGGTCGAGGCACGCGCGGGTGTCGGCGTCCAGGGTGTGCAGGCGGCGGCGCAGGGTGTCGCGGACGCCCGCCGGCGGGTCGTCCGGCGAGGTGAGCAGCTCGGTGAGGAAGAACGGGTTGCCGCCCGTGCGGGTGACGAGCCGCCGCACGTCGTCGGCGGTCGGGGTCACGCCGGTGTGCTCGCGCACCAGGTCGGTCACCGCGTCCGCGTCCAGCCCGGCGGGGCTCACCCGGCGGTGACCGGGGGAGCGGGCCACGTCGGCGAGCGCGGCCACCAGGTCCGGGTCGTGCTCGTAGGGCCGCAGCGTGATCACCACCAGCGCCCGCGAGGTGTGCAGGGTGGGCGCGAGGTAGCGCAGGAGCAGCAGCGAGTCGGGGTCCGCGGCGTGCAGGTCGTCGAGGACCAGCACGAGCCCGGCGCGTTCGGCGGCGGTGTGGACGAGCGCGGCGACGGCGTCGTAGGCGCGGAAGCGGGCGACCGGGTCGACGCGGTCCACGAGCGGCCCGGTGAACCCGGCCAGCGCGGGCTCCACCGCGCCGGGCGACAGCGCGCGGACCACCTGCGTCCACAGCCAGAACGGCGGCGCCTGCCCGACGTCGGGGCACCGGCCCCACACGACGGGGGTCCCGGCCGCCGACGCCCGTGCCGCGACGACCCGGGCCAGGCTCGTCTTCCCGATGCCGGCCTCGCCGACCACGACGGCGAACCGGCCGCCCGAGTGCCGTGCCGCGACCAGCGCCCCGTCGAGCAGCGCGATCTCCCGTTCCCGCCCGACGACCCGCACACCGCCGCCGACCGGGCCGGCGGGCACCGAACCGACGGGTAACGGGCCCGCGGTCACCGGGCCGGCCGTCACCGGGCCAGCGGTTGTCGGGCTGAGGGTCATCGGGCCGACGGTCACCGGGCCGGCGGTGGACGTTCCGTCGCGGTCCAGGGTGCGGTCCTGCGCCAGGACGCGCCGGTGCAGGTCGCGCAGCCGCTCGGTGGGCTGGACGCCGTGCTCCTCGGCGAGCACCCGCCTGCCCTCGTCGTAGACGCCCAGCGCCTCGGCCTGCCGCCCCGCCCGGTAGAGGGCGAGCATGAGCTGGGCCCTGGCGCGCTCGCGCTCCGGGTGCTCGGTGACGAAGCGCCGCAGGTCGGGGATCACCTCGTCGTGCCTGCCGACCGCCACGGACGCGGTGAAGAGGCCCTCCGCGGCATCCAGGCGCGCGGCGAGCAGGCGGGTCACGTCGGGGCGCACGGCGGCGAGGTCCGCGACGGCCACGTCACCCCGCCAGAGGTCCAGCGCCTCGCGGTAGCGGTGCTCGGCCAGCGCGCCGTCACCCGCGGCCAGGGCCGAGGCGGCGTCGTCCACCAGGGCGGTGAAGCGCACCGCGTCCACCGAGGCCGGCGGCACGGTCAGCTCGTAGCCGCCGCCGTGCCCGCGCAGCAGCTCGGCGGGCGCGCGGTGACCCCGACCGGGCTCCAGGGCCCGCCGCAACCCGGCGACGTGGCTCCGCAGCGTCACGGCGGCGCTCGCGGGCGGGCGTCCGTCCCACAGGGCGTCGGCCAACCAGTCGACGGTGAGGAAACTGTTGGGGCGCAGGAGGAACAGCGCCAGCAGGTCGCGCTGCCGCCGGCCGCCGACCGGCACCGGCGAGCCGTCGCGCTCGACGCGCAACGGCCCCAGAATCGCGAACCGCACGACGTGACCCCCTGCCAGCACCGCGCGGGAGCCTACCGGGCAACCGGATCACCGGGCCGCGGGCGGTCACCCCCTCGCGTCGAGGCGCTGGGCGCGGGTCGTCAGGTGGCGGCGCTCGGGCAGGCTCGGGGCGCGGCGGGCGGCTTCGCGGTAGGCGTCGCGGGCTGGTCCGGGGTGGCCGGCCAGTTCCAGCAGGTGCGCCTTCACGGCGTGCAGGCGGTGGCCCCGGGCGAGGTGCTTGTCCCCGGACAGGCCGGCGACCAGGGCCAGGCCCGCCTCCGGGCCGTGCACCATGCCGACCGCCACGGCGCGGTTCAGCGCGGTCACCGGGCTCGGGTCCACGTGCTCCAGCAGGTCGTACAGCGCCAGCACCTGCGGCCAGTCCGTCGCCTCGGCGGTGGGCGCCTCGGTGTGCACGGCGGCGATGGCGGCCTGGAGCTGGTAAGGGCCCACCGGGCCGCGGGGCAGCGTGCGGGTGATCAGCTCGGTGCCCTCCTCGACGCGGGCGCGGTCCCAGCGGGTGCGGTCCTGCTCGGGCAGCGGGACCGGCGTGCCGTCCGGGGCGGTGCGGGCCGGGCGGTGGGCGTCGGCGAGGAGCATGAGGGCGAGCAGGCCCGCCACCTCGCCGTCGTCGGGCAGCAGCGCGACCAGCGCGCGGGTCAGGCGGATGGCCTCGTCGGACAGGTCCGGCGCGGTCAGGTCGTCGCGGTCGGTCGTGGTGTGGCCCTCGGTGAACACCAGGTAGAGCACGTGCAGGACGGCGTGCAGCCGCCGGGCGTGGTCCTCGCCCCGCAGGGTGCCGAACCCGGCGTCCCGCACGGTCTGCTTGGCGCGGCTGATGCGCTGCGCCATCGTCGCCTCCGGCACCAGGAACGCGGCGGCGACCTGCGCCGTGGTCAGGCCGCCCACCGCGCGCAGCGTCAACGCGATCCGGCTCGGCTCGGACAGCGCCGGGTGGCAGCACAGGAACAGCAGCTCCAGCGAGTCGTCCCAGTCGGGCTCGGCGTCGGCGGGCGCGGCCAGCACCTCGGCCTGCGGCGTGGCGACCAGCTCGCGGCGGCGGCGCGCGCTGTCGGCGCGCACGTGGTCCACCAGGCGGCGCGAGGCCACGGTGAGCAGCCAGCCGCGCGGGTTGTCGGGCAGGCCGTCCGCCGCCCACCGCACCGCCGCGTCGAGCAGCGCCTCCTGCACGGCGTCCTCGCACGCGTCGAACTGGCCGTGCCGGCGCACCAGCACGCCGAGGACCTGCGGCGCCAGTTCGCGCAGCAGGTCCTCGACACGTCGGTCCGAGGTCACTTCGCCTCGTGCGGGACCGGCCACACCTCGACCGGCTCCCGGTCGGCCCACGGCATGTCGGCCGCGATCTCGTGCGCCCGCTCCTCGCTCTCCACGTCGAGCAGGTAGAAGCTGGCGATGTACTCCTTGGTCTCCAGGTACGGCCCGTCGGTGACGGCGGGCGCGCCGTCGACCCGCTTGACGAGCCGCGCCAGCACCGCGTCCGCGAGGCCGTAGGCGCCGATCAGCTCGCCGGTCGCCTTGTAGCGCTCGTTGAACGCGTCCTGCTCGGCGACCACGTCGGGCCACTGGTCCGCCGGGATGGAGTCCCACTTCTCCTGGTTGCCGTAGACCAGCATCAAGTACTTCACGTCGGGTGCCCCGTCCGTCGGTCCGCGTGCCCGGGTGGCTCGCGGTCACCCCCTGGTCGGAGCGGCCACGCCGTCCTCGACACCGGAGTCGGGAAAATCTTCCCCGATTCGCCGGAGCGCCCCGAACGCGGAACCCAGGGGGTCCCGAGCGCAGGACCCAGGGGGTCCCGAATGTGGAACTCAGGGGTCCTGGGCGTTGGACTCTCGGGTCTTGAGCGTTGGACTCTCGGGGCCTGGGCGTTGGACTCTCGGGGTCAGCGGCCCAGGTTGGAGCCGCCGTTCACGCCGATCACCTGACCCGTGACGTGGCCCGCGCCGGGGGAGGCGAGGAACGCGACGGTCGCGGCCACGTCGTCGGGCTTGCCGGCGCGGCCGTTGGCCGGGTTGCCGACGAGCTTCGCCCGCCGCTCCCCGGTGAGCGGCGCCCCGCCGAAGAAGTCGGTGTCCTCGACCACGCCGGGCGCGACGACGTTGACCGTGATGCCGCGCTTGCCGAGGCGGAAGGCCAGGTCGGCGGTCCACGCCTCGACCGCCGCCTTCGCCGCGCCGTAGCTGCCGGACCCGCGCCGCGCCGCGATGGAGCCGATGGTGATCACCCGGCCGTCGTCGGTCAACCTCGGCTCCAGGGCGGTCGTCACCAGCACGGCGGTGAGCACGTTCGACGCGTAGTTGGCCGTCCACAGGTCCCGGACCTGCGCCAGGTCCTCCGGTTCGGGCCGGCGGCGCGTCTCGTTGCCGCCCGCGTTGTTCACCAGGACGTCGACGCGCTCCGGGAGCCGGGCCAGCGCGGCCTCGACCTGCGCGGGGTCGGCGGCGTCGAACGCCACGGCCCGCGCGCCGACCTCCCGCGCGGTCTCGGCTAGCAGTTCGGCCCGCCGTCCGGTGACCACCACCTCGAACCCCTGCTTCACCAGGGCCTCGGCGATCGCCCTGCCGATGCCCGTGCCGCCACCGGTCACCACTGCCGTCCTCGTCATGGCGACGTTGTACCAGCGGGCCGGGTCCGGGGTCGAGATCCGTTCACATGTGTGGTCAGACCTCAGGCCGCGAGCCCCGCGCGGCGGGCCTCAGACGACGACCACGCGCGGCCCGGCGGCCTCCAGCTCCTCGGCGACCGCGGAGTCGATGCCCGAGTCGGTGATGAGCGTCTCGATGTCGCCCAGGTCGGCGAACCGGGCGAAGTGGTCGTTGCCGATCTTCGTGTGGTCGGCCAGCAGCACGCACCGCCGCGCCGCCGCGATCGCGGCGCGCTTGACCATCGCCTCGGCGTGGTCCGGTGTGGTCAGGCCGCGCTCGGACGACACGCCGTTGGTGGCGATGAACGCGACCTCCACGAAGCTGTCCTTCAACGCCTGCAACGCCCACGCGTCCACCGACGCCAGGGTGCGGCTGCGCAGCCGCCCGCCGACCAGCATCACGGTCAGGTTGGGGCGCGCGGCCAGCAGCAGCGCGATGTTCACCGAGTGCGTGACCACGGTCAGCTCGCGGTCCAGGGGCAGCAGGTCGGCCAGCTTCGCCGTGGTGGTGCCCGCGTCGAGCAGGATCGTGCCCTCCTCGGGCAGCAGCGCCAGCGCGGCCTTGGCGATCCGCTCCTTCTCGGCCGTCATCACGCCTTCGCGCGCGGCCACCGCGGGCTCGAACCCCAGCCGCTCCACCGGGATCGCGCCGCCGTGCACCCGGCGCAGCACGCCGTGCCGCTCCAGGGCGGTCAGGTCGCGGCGGATCGTCTCGGTGGTGACGGCGAACTCCTCGGCCAACGCGGCGACGTCGACCCGGCCCTTCGCGCGGGCCCGGTCGAGGATGACCTGTTGACGCTCCTCCGCGTACATGCCCTACCCCACCTCGCAACGCGCGGACCCCCGCACGAGTCTAGTTGCGGTTCTCCGGCGGTCGCAACGCGGTCGTCACCCGGCCGACACCCGTCCGGGCCGGGGACCGGCCTCACTGCAGCCGCAGCAGTCCCGCGTGGACACGGTTGAGCAGCTCCAGCGACGGGCCGCCGGCCGCGGGGGTGCGGTCCTCGTGCGCGACGACGAGGCCGTCGGTGATGGCGTCGCTGATCAACACCCGGGCGACGCCGAGCGGGACGCCGAGGTGCACGGCGACCTCGGCGACCGACAGCGGCGCGCGGCACATCCGGTGCAGGCGGTGGGCGGTCGCGTCGGCGGGCGGGGGAGTGCCGGGCAGGGCCGACACGATCGTCTCCAGGCGCAGGTCGTGCGCCGCGCGCGTGCGGCCCCTGGTCCGCACGTACGGGCGCGCCGCGGGCGCCCGGACCTCGGCGGGCTCCCCGGGGGCGAGGTGCCCGGGGGCGAGGTACTCGGTCGGCCCCTCGACGACCGCGGGCAGCGACGGGACCGTCACGACGGCCGGCGGGGGAGCGGGCGGTTCACGGACCTCGGAGACCGGGGCGGGGGGTTCCTCGACCACCGGCGGCCGGTCCGCGGGCTTCGGGCGGAAGTCGTTGGCGGCCCACGTCTCGTAGTCCTGCCAGCCGCCGAAGGCGAGCGGGTGGAACGACGCCGCGGCCGGTCTGCTCTTGTGGCGCTTGTTCATGGCACTCGATCTGTCGGCGGCCGGTCGATGGTGCCACACCGCGACTCGGGGTTCTCCCGGTCCCGGTATGCGGTACGCAGCATCGCACCACGGCACTCCGCAGGGAAAAGAAGAGCAACGAACCCAAAACCAACCCAAGACCTTGGTGTAACCACATCTGCCGGCTATGCTGCGAGGTGTGGCGGCGGTCACCCCCTGATCGAAGGCGAACTCCCCGGTCCGTCCCGCCGACCGCGACCGCAAGTGCGCACCGCTGCGCTCGGCGCCGCCCGGCGCCGTCGGCGTCCGCCGCCGATCCTCGTCTCGACGCGTGGGAGGACTGTTCTCCGATGAGCACGGATGCGGCCGACGTGGCGGTCCACGGCGGGTGCGAGACCCTCCCGACATGGCCCTCGGGGGGCGGTCGTGACGCCTACCGCTCGTTCTTCGAGAGGTCCGGCATGTGCGTGGCCCGCCTGGACCGTTCGCTGCGCATCCTCGACACCTCCCCCGACTTCCACCGCAGACTCGGGCGCGGGCCGTCCGAGCTGTCCGGGCGGGAGTTCTGCGACCTGCTCGAACCGGACGTCCGCGACCGGTTGACGAGGCAGTTGACCAGGCTCGCGGACGGGCGGCACCCGTGCTTCGTGGACGGCGGCGTGGCCCTGCGCTCCGGCGCGGGCGCCCTGTCCGGCGAGGTGACCGGGTTCGTCGTGCACGACGGCGTCGGCCGGGTGGACGGCGTGGTGGTGCTCGTGCGACCGGAGGACGCCGGTGGGGCCGCCGGGAAACCGGGTGCCGAGGACGGGTCGGGCGCCGGTCGCCCGGCGCCGAGGCGGGGCGTGCAGCTGACCGAGATGGACGCCCGCATCCTGGAGGGCGTCGCGGCGGGCACCTCGACCGTGCAGCTCGCGGCGGCCCTCTACCTCAGCCGGGGCGGGGTCGAGTACCACGTGTCGGCGCTGCTGCGGAAGCTCAAGGCCAAGAACCGCCCCGCCCTCGTGTCCAAGGCGTACTCCATGGGCATCCTCGACGTCGCGTCGTGGCCGCCGCGGGTGTTCCCCGAGTACGTGAAGTGAGCGACCAACGCCCGGCCGTGTTGGTTCGTGTGGGTTCCACCTGGGGTGACCAAGAAGTTACCTGGGTTTCCGGCGAGTGACCCTTGTGTAAGCAACACAAACGGATCTAATGTCACTCAAATCAAACCGCCGGACCGGTGGCGGTGCCGGAGAGGCTTCGAGGTGGTGTGAAGTGTTCTTGACCGTGACGGCCAACCCGAGCGTGGACCGCACAGTCGAGGTCGACCGGCTGACCAGGGGCGAGCTGCACCGGGCCTCGGCGGTGCACGTGCAGCCCGGCGGCAAGGGGATCAACGTCGCCCGCGCGCTGGTGCGCAACGGCTGCAAGGCCCGCGCCGTCGTGCCGGCCGGCGGCGCGGAGGGCGACCAGCTCATCCGCCTGCTCACCGAGTACAGCATCGAGGTCGTGCGGGTCGGCGCGCTCGGCCCGGTGCGCAGCAACATCACCGTCGTCGAACCGGACGCCACGGTGACCAAGTTGAACGAGGCCGGCGCCCGCCTGAGCGGACCCGAGCTGGAGGCGTTCAGCGACGCGGTGCTCAACCACATGTCCGGGGTGGACTGGGTGGTCGCCGCCGGGAGCCTCCCGCCGGGCGTGCCGGCCGAGTTCTACGCGGACCTGATCAACCGCCTCGCCCCCACGGGGGCGAAGGTGGCCGTAGACACCAGCGGCTCCGCGCTGCTGGCCGCGGTGGACGCGGGACCCGCCCTGGTCAAGCCCAACCTGGAGGAGCTGGCCGAGGCGGTGGACCGTCCACTGCGGACGTTGCGGGAGGTCGTCGACGCGGCCGGGGAACTGCGTTCCCGGGGCGCGCGGGCGGTGCTGGCCAGTCTCGGCGGGCAGGGCGCCGTGCTGGTCGACGGCGAGGCGTGCTGGCACGCCGAGGCGCGGGCCGAACCCCGCAGCTCGGTCGGTGCCGGGGACGCGCTGCTCGCCGGGTTCCTCTCCGCAGGGGGACATGGCCCCTCCGCACTGGCCACGGGCGTCGCTTGGGGAGCGGCGGCCGTTTCGCTGCCCGGCAGCACCATGCCGGGCCCCGAAGACGTGCGCGCACACCGGGTGGTGGTGCACCCGGACATCGAGTGGGAACGCCGGATCGACGTCTGAGACGTCCGCTCCGGCGGCACCCGCCGGTCGTCGACACCGGGCACTGCCGCCCGGTCCCGCCGCAGCACCAGCGACGGCGCCTACCCAGTCAGAGTCCCTAATCGCGTAGTGGAAGTGTCAACGATGACGAGCAACGACACCCAGGCCCCTGACACGCAATCCCGCGGCCAGCGCGCGCGGGTCGGCATCCAGCGATTCGGCGGGCACCTCGCCGCCATGGTCATGCCCAACATCGGCGCGTTCATCGCGTGGGGCCTGATCACCGCGATGTTCATCCCCAGCGGGTGGGTGCCCAACGCGACGATCGGCGAACTCGTCGATCCGATGATCAAGTTCCTGCTGCCGACCCTCATCGGCTACACCGGCGGCCGGCTGGTCCACGGCCAGCGCGGCGCGGTGGTCGGCGCGATCGCCACGTTCGGCGTGATCATCGGCGCGGAGATCCCGATGTTCCTCGGCGCCATGATCGTGGGCCCGCTCGGCGGCCTCCTGATCAAGCTGTGGGACGAGAAGGTCGGCGTGAAGGTCGCGCCCGGCTTCAAGATGCTCGTCGACAACTTCAGCGCCGGCATCATCGGCGGCGCCCTCGCCGTGGGCAGCCTGTTCTCCATCGGCCCGGTCGTCGAGGGCATCACCAAGGCGCTCGGCAACGGCGTGCAGTGGCTGCTCGACGTCGGCGTGCTGCCCCTCGTGTCGGTCATCGTCGAACCCGCCAAGATCCTGTTCCTCAACAACGCCATCAACCACGGCGTGCTGAGCCCCCTGGGCGTGGCCGAGGCGCTGGAGAACGGCAAGGCGATCCACTTCCTCATCGAGTCCAACCCCGGCCCCGGCCTGGGCGTGCTCGCCGCGCTGAGCGTCTTCGGCCCCCGCGCGGCCCGCGCCACCGCCCCCGGCGCCATCGTCATCCAGTTCCTCGGCGGCATCCACGAGATCTACTTCCCGTACATCCTCGCGACCCCGAAGCTGCTCCTCTCGGTGATCGCGGGCGGCGCGGCCGGCGTGCTCACGTTCAGCGTCTTCGACGCGGGCCTGGTCGCGACGCCGTCGCCGGGCAGCATCATCGCCCTGATGGCCGTCACGCCCAAGGGCGGGCACTTCGGCGTCATCGCCGGCGTGCTGGCCGCCGCGGTGGTGGCGTTCGTGGTCGCCGCGGCCCTGCTGAAGTTCGGTCGGGACGCCCGCCGCGAGGAGCGCGAGCAGCAGGTCACCAGCGGTGGCGCGGTCTCGGCCTGACCTGCACCATCCCGGGGACACCGCACGAGAGGAGATCGACATGAGCATCCAGGGCAAGGACATCACCAAGGTGGTCATCGCCTGCGACGCGGGCATGGGCAGCAGCGTGATGGTGGCGTCGCAGCTCGCCAAGCGCCTCAAGCCGTACAAGGTGACCGTGCAGCACAGCCCGGTCAACGAGATCCCGGCCGACGCGCAGGTCGTGCTGTGCCAGCAGGGCCTGCTGGCCCGGGCGCAGAAGAACACGTCGGGCGCGGTCGTCATCGGGTTCCAGAACTTCCTGGGCGACCCGGCGTTCGACCGCGTGGAAGCCGCCATCCGGGACGGTGGGGAGCTTGGCTGAGCTGCTGACCGCCGAGGCGGTCCGGCTGGGCCGGTCCGCCGCGGACCGGGACTCGGCCATCGACCAGGTCGGCGCCGCGCTGCTGGAGATCGGCGCGGTCGACCCGGAGTACCTGACCGCGATGCACGAGCGCGAAGCCTCCGTGTCGACCTACATCGGCGAGGGCGTGGCCATCCCGCACGGCACGGACGCGTCGCGGGCCCACGTCCGCCGCTCCTCGCTGGTGGTGCTCCAGTTCCCCGACGGGGTCGACTGGGGCGGCGAGGACGTGCGCATGTGCGTCGGCATCGCCGCCAAGGGCACCGAGCAGGTCGGCATCCTGTCCGCCCTGGCCCACGTGCTGATGGACCCGGAGCGCGCGGCCGAGCTGCGCGGGGCACCGGACGCCGACACCGTCCTGCGCATCCTGCGGACGGTGGACATCGAGAACGACGAGGAGAACACGCAGTGAAGGTGGCCCGGTTCTACGCGCCCGGCGACATCCGCATCGAGGACATGCCCGAGCCCACCGCGGGCCCGGGTGAGCTGAAGCTGCGGGTGCGCAACACCTCGACGTGCGGGACGGACCTGAAGATCTTCCGGCACGGCCACCACCACATCGACCCGCCGCGGGTGATCGGTCACGAGATCGCCGGCGAGGTCGTGGAGGTGGGCTCGGAGGTGTCCGGCTGGGCCGCGGGGGACCGGGTCCAGGTCATCGCCGCCATCCCCTGCGGCGAGTGCCCCGACTGCCTGCGCGGGTGGATGACCATCTGCCCCAACCAGCTGTCGATGGGCTACCACTTCGAGGGTGGCTTCGCCGAGTACATGATCGTGCCGGCGAACGTGCTCAAGGTGGACGGCGTCAACCGCATCCCGGACGGCGTGAGCTTCGCCGAGGCGTCGGTGGCCGAGCCGCTGGCGTGCGTGCTCAACGGCCAGGAACTGGCCCGCATCGGTGACGGCGACACGGTCGTGGTCGTCGGCGCCGGCCCGATCGGCTGCCTGCACGTGCGGCTCGCCCGCGCCCGCGGCGCGGAGAACGTGTACCTGGTGGAGCTCAACCGCGGCCGGCTCGACATGGCCGCCGAGCTGGTCAAGCCGGACGCGGCGATCTGCGCGGCCGAGGTCGACCCGATCCAGGCGGTGCTGGACCTGACCGGCGGGCGCGGCGCGGACGTGGTGATCACCGCGTCGGCGGCGGGCAAGACGCAGGAGGACGCCCTCAAGATGGTCGCCCGCCGCGGCCGGATCAGCTTCTTCGGCGGCCTGCCGAAGGACAACCCGATCATCGCGTGCGACTCGAACCTCGTGCACTACCGCGAGCTGACGATCGTCGGCGCGAACGGGTCGAGCCCCGACCACAACAAGAAGGCGCTGGAGCTGATCGCGACGGGCGCCGTGCCGGTGGCCGACCTGATCACCCACCACCTGCCGCTGGAGAAGGTGCTGGAGGCCATCGACGTCGTGGCGAGCGGCACCGCCATCAAGGTGACGATCGAGCCCGCAGCGGACTGATCGGGCACCGCCCCGCACGAACGGTCGACGAGGACGAGGGAGGCGCGGAGTTGTCGCAGGTGGCTGAGGTGCAGGCGGCCGGGGACCAGGCCGCCGGGAAGCCGGTGGAGCCGGTCGCGTCGCGGGAGCTGGTCGGCAACCCGGCGAGCCCCGGGCAGGCGGTGGGCGTGGTGGCCAGGCCCGCCGCCGCACCGCGACTGCCCGCCGAGGTGCCCGCGCCGGGCCCGGCGCGGGACGAGGTCGACGCGGCCGTGGCCGCGCTCGGCGCGGTGGTCGCGGACCTGGGCGAACGGGCCGCCGGCCTGACCGGCGAGGCCCGCGACATCCTCGACACCCAGATCGCCATGGCGGACGACCCCGCCCTCGTCGACGGCATCCGCGCCGCCGTCGAGCAGGGGCGTCCGGCGGCCTGGGCCGTGCACGACGCGTTCGGCGTCCACCTGGACGCGCTGGCCGCGCTCGGCGGGTACCTCGCCGAGCGCACCGGCGACCTCGCCGACCTGCGCGACCGGGCCATCGCCGTGCTGCTGGGCGTGCCGACACCCGGCATCCCGGTGCGCGACGAGCCGTTCGTGCTGGTCGGCGTGGACCTCGCGCCCGCCGACACGGTCACCCTCGACCCGACCAAGGTGCTGGCGATCGTCACCTCCAAGGGCGGGCCGACCAGCCACACCGCCATCCTCGCCCGCGCCCTGGGCATCCCCGCCGTGGTGGGCTGCGCGGACGCCGACTCGCTCGTCGACGGCGACCGCGTGGTCGTGGACGGCACCCGCGGCGTCGTCGTCACGTCCCCCGACGACGACGCCGCGGCCCGGGTGGCACAGGACGCCGCCGAGCGGCAGGCCGCGCTGGCCCGGTACCGCGGCCCCGGCGCCACGGCCGACGGCCACCCGGTGAAGCTGCTGCTCAACGTCGGCGGCGCGACCGACGGCGACGCGGACGCCGAGGGCGTCGGCCTGTTCCGCACCGAGTTCCTCTTCCTCGACCGCGCCGACGCGCCGTCCCGCGAGGAGCAGCGCCGCGCCTACGGCGAGGTGTTCAAGACCTTCGGCACGCGGCCGGTGGTCGTGCGCACGCTCGACGCGGGCGCCGACAAGCCGCTGCCGTTCGCCAACGCCGAGGACGAGCCCAACCCGGCCCTGGGCGTGCGCGGCTACCGCGTGTCGTGGCGCAAGCCCGAGCTGCTGGCCGACCAGCTCGGCGCCATCGCCGACGCCGCCGCCGACCACGGGACCGACGTCCGCGTGATGGCGCCCATGATCGCGACCGCCGCCGAGGCCCGCGCGTTCGCGGAACTCGCCCGCGCGGCCGGGCTGCCGAACGTCGGCGTGATGATCGAGATCCCGGCCGCCGCGCTGCGCGCCGCCGACGTCCTCGCCGAGGTGGACTTCGTCAGCCTCGGCACCAACGACCTGTCCCAGTACGCGTTCGGCGCGGACCGGGTGCTCGGCGAGCTGGGCGCCCTGCTCGACCCGTGGCAGCCCGCCCTGCTCGACCTGGTGGCGCTCGTCGCCGACGCCGGGCGCGCGGCGGGCAAACCGGTGGGCGTGTGCGGCGAGGCGGCGGGCGACCCCGGCCTCGCGCCGGTCCTGGTCGGCCTCGGCGTGACCAGCCTGTCCATGTCCGCGCCCGCCGTGCCCGCCGTCCGGGCGGCGCTGCGCGAACGCACCCTCGCCGAGTGCGCCGACCTGGCCGACCGCGTCCGCCGCGCGCCCGACCCGACCACCGCGCGCGCCCTCGCCCTCGACCCGGGCGGGGCGACCGCCGTGACCCGCCCCGAGAACCCGACGCCCCTCGGCTGAGGGCGTCGAGGACCCCCGGCCCACCACCGCGACCAGGAGGCAGAGTTGCCCAGCACGCGAGTCACCATCGGTTCCCCCGTCGGCCTGCACGCCCGCCCCGCGAAGCTCCTCGTCGAGGCGGCGCGCAAGCAGGGCGCCAAGGTCCGCATCGGGCGCAGCGAGGACGCCCTGGTCGACGCGGCCAGCATCCTCGCCGTCATGTCGCTGGGCGTGAAGGGCGGCGAGGAGGTCGTGCTGACCGCCGAGGGCGACGGCGCGGACGCCGCGCTGGCCGAGGTCGCCGACCTGCTGGCGACCGACCTCGACGCCGCCGGCGTCTGACGGCCGGGGTTCAGAGCCAGTCGCGGCGCTTGAACGAGACGTAGAGGCCGACCGACAGCACGACCACCACCGCCGTGGACACCCAGAAGCCCCACGGCTGGTCGTAGCCCGGGTACGGGACGTTCTGGCCGTAGAAGCCGGTGACGGCGGTGGGGACGGCGAGGATCGCCGCCCACCCCGTCACCTTCTTCATGACCAGGTTCAGCCGGTTGCCCTGGATGTTGAGCTGGGTGTCGCGGATCGTCGCCACCAGGTCGCGCAGCGACTCGGTCCACTCCGAGGCGCGCAGCACGTGGTCGTACACGTCCTGGAAGTACGGGGCCATGGTGGCGTCCACGACGTCCTGGTCGCGCCGCACGAGGGTGTTGACCACCTCGCGCATGGGCAGCACGACGCGGCGCAGCGTCACCAGGGAGCGGCGCATCGCCAACGACCGCTTCTGCACGTCGTGGTTGCTCGGCCGCTCGGAGAACACCAGGTCCTCCAGGTGCTCGATGTGGTCGTCCAGCGCCTGCACGGCGTCGAAGTGGCCGTCCACGACGACGTCCAGCAGGCCGTGCACGAGGAACCCGACGCCACTGGTCGCCAGGTGCGCCGAACCGTCCCAGCGGTCGGTGACGGCGGCGATGTCGAACCGGTCGTCGGCGCGGACGGTGACCAGCGCCTTGGCCGTGACGAACGCGTCGACCTCGGAGGTCGCGAGGCGGCCGGTGGCGCGGTCCAGCCGCACCGCGTAAGCGGTGAGGAAGGCGTGCGTGTCGTAGATGTGGCACTTGGGCCGCTCGTGCTCCTGAAGGGCGTCCTCGACGGCCAGCTCGTGCAGCCCCAGGGCGCGGGCCAGGCCCGCCAGCTCCGCGCGCGACGGGCCGCACAGGTCCACCCACACCACCACGTCGTCGGCGAGGCAGTCGGGCACCTCCTCGACGGGGAACCCCTCGGCCTCCAGGACACCGTTGCGGTACAGGCGGGTGTTCGGCACGCCCCCGAGCCTAGGCGGCACCCGCCCGGTCAGCCGATCAGGCCGGCGCGGGCGGGGGCCGCCACCCGGTCCGCTGTTGTCCGCGCGCCCCGGGATGTGCTGGAATCAGGCCACCGCCGCGTGGAAAGCGTTTTCCGACCGAGGGAGCCGAATCGTGCGAGCACTCGTCCTCGCGGCCGTCGCCGCTGTCGCCGCGCTGGTGCCGGCCGGTCCGGCGCGGGCCGCGGACATGGACTACTGGCAGTACGTCACCACCTTCACCACGGAGGAGGCGTGCCACGACTACGTCGAGGAGAACCGCCCCTGGGACGTGGACGAGTACGCGTGCGACCCGAAGAACTCCCGGTGGGACCTCTACTGGATCTTCCCGACCTGACCCCCGGTCCGGCCCCGCCGCGTGTGGGAGCATTCACCGTGGACATGACGACACCTCAGGTCTCGAAGCCCTCGATCCTGACCGTGGACGACGACCCCGGCGTGTCCCGGTCGGTCGCACGTGACCTGCGCCGCAAGTACGGGGAGCACTACCGGGTCGTGCGGGCGGAGTCCGGGGCGCGGGCGCTGGAGGCGCTGGCCGAGATCAAGCTGCGCGGCGAGGAGGTCGCCGTCCTGCTCGCCGACTACCGGATGCCCGGCATGAGCGGCCTGGAGTTCCTGGAGGAGGCGATGGACCTCTTCCCCGCCGCGCGGCGGGTGCTGCTCACCGCCTACGCCGACACCGACGCGGCGATCCGCGCCATCAACGTCGTGGACCTCGACCACTACCTGCTCAAGCCGTGGAACCCGCCGGAGGAGAAGCTGTACCCGGTGCTGGACGAGCTGCTGTCGGCCTGGGGGGCCACCGACCGGCGCCCGGCGCGGCAGGTGCGGGTGCTGGGGCACCGCTGGTCCGCCCGCTCCTACGAGGTGCGCGACTTCCTGGCCCGCAACTCGGTGCCGTTCCGCTGGCACGCCGTGGACGACGCCGACCCGGAGTCGGGCAGGCTGCTCGCCGCGGCCGGGCAGGACGGCTCCCGGCTGCCCGTGGTCATCACACCCGCGGGTGAACCGATGGTGGAGCCGTCGGACGCCGAGCTGGCCGACCGCGTCGGCCTCACCACCCGGCCGTCCACCGACTTCTACGACCTGATCGTGGTCGGCGGCGGCCCGGCCGGCCTCGGCGCGGCGGTGTACGGCGGGTCCGAGGGCCTGCGCACGGTCCTCGTCGAGCGCCGCGCGACCGGCGGCCAGGCGGGCACCAGCAGCCGCATCGAGAACTACCTGGGCTTCCCCGACGGCGTGTCCGGCGAGCAGCTCACCGAACGCGCGCGGCGGCAGGCGCTGAAGTTCGAGGTGGAGGTGCTGACCGCGTGCGACGTGGTCGCGCTCGACCGGCGCGGCTCGGCCCGCGTGGTGCGGCTGGGCGACGGCACCGAGCTGGCCGCGCACACCGTCGTGCTCGCCACCGGCGTGTCCTACCGGGTGCTCGACGCGCCGGGCCTGGGCCCGCTGACCGGTCGCGGCGTGTTCTACGGCGCGGCCACCACGGAGGGCCCGTCGTGCGCGGGGCAGGACGTGTACCTCGTCGGCGGCGCGAACTCGGCGGGCCAGGCGGCGCTGTACTTCGCCCGGCACGCGCGCCGCGTCGTGCTGCTGGTGCGCGGCGACTCGCTCGCCCGGTCCATGTCGCACTACCTGGTCGAGCAGCTGGCCCGGGTGGACAACATCGAGGTGCGCACCTGCACCGAGGTCGTCGGCGGCACGGGGGAGCGGCACCTGGAGAGCATCACGCTGCTGCACAACAAGACCGGCGAGACGACGACCGTGCCCGCGTCGTGGTTGTTCGCGTTCATCGGTGCCGCGCCGCACACCGACTGGCTCGCCGGCACGCTGGAGCGCGACGAGCGCGGGTTCGTGCTCGCCGGGCCCGACCTGGTGGCGGACGGCCGGCCGCCTGCGGGCTGGGAGCTCGACCGGCCGCCGTACCACCTGGAGACCAGCCTGCCGGGCGTGTTCGTGGCGGGCGACGTGCGCGCGGACTCGGTCAAGCGGGTCGCGTCCGCCGTGGGCGACGGGGCGATGGCCGTGTCGCTGGTCCACCGCTACCTGGAGAGGTCCTGATGGAGAACCTGGCGGTCGGGGACCTGCGCGGGCTGTTCCTGTTCGAGCACCTGTCGGAGGGGCAGCTGGCCTGGCTGGTGGCCCACGGGCAGGTCGAGACGCACGCGGCCGGTGAGCGGGTGATCCGCGAGGGCGAGCCCGCGACGTGCTTCTTCGTGCTGCTGGACGGCACGGTCGCGCTCAGCCGGGTGATCGGCGGGCAGCGCGTGGAGACCAACCGCACCGACCACCGCGGGTCGTACTTCGGCGCGACCCAGGCGTACGTGGGCGCGGAGGCGCCGCTGCCCGGGACCTACCAGATGACCGCGGACGCGATCACCGACGTGCGGGTGTACCAGCTGCCCGCCGACGAGTTCGGCGCGATCTTCCGCGAGTGGTTCCCGATGGCCGTGCACCTGCTGGAGGGCCTGTTCTTCGGCATCCAGAACACCCAGCGCATCGTGAGCCAACGCGAACGGCTGCTCGCGCTGGGCGCGCTGTCGGCGGGCCTGACGCACGAGCTGAACAACCCGGCGGCGGCGGCCGTGCGGGCCACGTCGGCGCTGCGCGGGCGGGTCGCCGGAATGCGGCACAAGCTGGCGCTGCTGTCGGCGGGCAAGCTCGACCCGCAGGCGCTGCCGGTGCTGGTCAAGCTCCAGGAGAGCGCCGTGGAGCGGGTGGCGAAGGCGGTCGAGCTGGGGCCGATGGAGGCCGCCGACCTGGAGGACGAGGTCGCCGACTGGCTCGCCGACCGCGGCATCGCCGGCGGCTGGGACCTGGCGCCCGTGCTCGTCGCGGGCGGCCTGGACGTCGAGTGGCTGGACCGGGCCGCCGCCGAGTGCCCGACCACGGCGACCGAGGCGGCCGTGCGGTGGCTCGCCTACACCGTCGAGACCGAGACCCTGATGAACGAGATCGAGGAGGCCACCACCAGGGTGTCCACCCTGGTCGGCGCGGCGCGCGACTACTCGCAGGTCGACCGGGCCCCGTTCCGGGTGGTCGACGTGCACGAGCTGCTCGACTCGACGCTCGTCATGCTCGGCGCGAAGCTGCGCGACGGCGTCGAGGTGGTGAAGGACTACGACCGGTCGCTGCCGCCGCTGACCGCCTACGCGGGCGAGCTGAACCAGGTGTGGACCAACCTGGTGGACAACGCGGTCGCCGCGATGGGCGGGCGGGGCACGCTCACCGTGCGCACCTACCGCGACGCCGACCACCTCGTGGTGGAGATCGGCGACACCGGCACCGGCATCGCGCCCGAGGTGGTGGGGCGCATCTTCGAGCCGTTCTTCACCACCAAGGAGGTCGGCGAGGGCACCGGGCTCGGCCTGGACATCTCGTGGCGCATCGTGGTGGACCACCACCGCGGCGACATCGACGTCCGGTCCGAGCCCGGTGACACCCGCTTCACCGTCCGGTTGCCGCTGTCAGCACGCCTTGCGCAGGACGCTGCCGGAGGTGCCGTTCAGCGCCACTGACGTGACGGCCGTGCCGCCCTGGGTCCGGTAGATGCCCGGTACGCGCCGGTGGGCGCGCCCAAGTCCCAGTCGTACTCGGCGTGCCACGGCAAGGCGTCGCCGTAGCCGCCGGTCGGGTACTCCGCCGGGCACCGGCCCTCGTGGTAGGCGTCGCAGGGGAACAGCGCGTTGTCCATGAAGACGCCGTCGAACCCGGCCGCCCTGCTCGCCGCGTCCACGGCGTCGGCTCACGCGCGCTGGTTCCGGGGGTCGCCCACATCCATCTGCCAGTGGCCCGGGTACCCGCTGTACTCGAACCACTTCCCGGAGGCGTCGGTGAGAAACCACCCGGGGTGGTTCCGGTTCGCGTCGTAATATCCCACGCCGGCCGGAAATTGCCGGTCGTCGATACCGTCGCGGCACGCGTAGGAACAGGTCGAGGAAAGGTCTTTCTACACGAAGGTGGAAATCGCCGGGTTCACCGCCTTGAACTTCGCGTCGAGATCCCCCTCCCGCGCGTTGAACACCACGTAGCTGCGCCGCTTCGCCTCCTTGACCAGCACGTCATCGCTTATGGGAGTGACGTTCACGCCCTGCCGAGCGTCCAGACGTGGGACCCGTCCCACCCTTCGCGGCGAAGGTAGAGGATTACGACGGCAATTGAGCGGCGACGACGCCGGCCTGACCAAAAGGGCACATCCCCGTAGCGCGTCTCCCAAGGGCGTTCCGCGTACATCCTGACCGGACAAGGGAGCGAATTCCGGCATCCGCTCCGAGGGGCACGAATGAACTGCCGAGGGCCGGACTTGGTAGCGGCTTACCTGTGGCCATGGGTACTCGACCGAGGCGCGCGCCGGACCATCCCCGCTCGCGCGGGGAAGACTTGCTGTGGACGTCCGCCGACTGGGGCGGCACCGGACCACCCCCGCTTGCGCGGGGAAGACATTTTGTGACCAGTGAGTTTATAGGAAGTGGTATGCGTTTTTATTCGATTCGTTCGGGTCTCGTATGTGGCCGCATGCGGCCCGAAGGGGAGTCCTGTGCAAATCCGTATCGCTGCTGCGGGCAGGTGGCTATCGGCGCCGATGGCCACCTGGTGACCGCCATCGGCGAGCCGCAACCGAGCAGCCGCAACTACCGCACGGTCTACCGCGACTCGGCATCGCCGACGTGCTCTAGGAGCGACCCGTCACGGCCGACGGCGACTACCAGGGCACCCCAGAGGTGATCACGCCCTACTGCAAATCCCACGACAACAGTGAACTCGTCGACTGGCAGGAAGACCTCAAGACCGTCCACCGCAGCGCCCGCGCCGAACATGCCCTGACCCGCATGAAAAACTGGACCATCCTGCGTGGCTGCCGCCGCGCCGCCCACACCCTGCGCGACACCGCCCCCGGATCGCACGACTCCACAACCTCACTGCCTGACCGGCGACATCTCGAACCACTCACTGCAAAGGTCGGTTACGTGACGCCCGTCTTGGCCGGGAAGGAACCGGTGTTGCCGGACAGGTCCACGGCACGGCGGATACAAGACCACCCGTTCGGGTGAGTCGTTGTCCCGGTCTTGTCCCCCTGGCTGTCTCCGGTTCTGTCCCGGGGTGCGCCGCATCCTCTTCTCGGCCGACGATCCGCCGGCCGCTACAGGAGAGGAGGACCAGGGTGAACCCGCTCCGGTTCCACATCCCGCCGCCGGACGAGGCGCAGCCGCCGCGTCCGTGTCTGCCCCTTCCCGCCCTGTTCCGCCTCGATCGGCAGGGACGGAGGTGAGGGCATGATCATCATTTTGATTCCGGTGACGCGGGAGTTCGGCGGCACCGATCCCGACAGCAACATCAACGGCTGACACGTGTGGAGAGGATGAGGTGCGATGTCGCGTCCGCGTATCAAGTACGAGCACCGGCCGGTCCGTCTCGATGAGGGTCTGGTGCGGATCGGTGGTCCTCTGCCGGGGGTCGCCGCGACGATCCCGGACCCGGACGGCACGGTGTGGGCGCTCCTCACCCTCCTCGACGGGTCCCGCACGGTGGACCAGGCGGTCGCCGACCTGGTCCACCACCACCCCCACGAGCCGTCCGACACGGTCCGCGCGGCCATCGACACGCTGGTCGCCGCCGGCTACCTGGAGGACGCCGACGAGCCGGCCCCCGAGGGCCTGACCGACGCCGATCTCGAACGGTACGGTCGGGGCCGGGCATTATGGCGGTCGATGGACACGACCCCCCGTGCCACGAGCTGGCACGCACAGCTGGCGCTGCGGCAGGCGCGGGTCACGATCGTCGGTGTCGGAGGGGTCGGCAGCACCGCTGCCCTCGCCTTAACCCAGTCCGGAATCGGCGCGCTGCACCTGGTCGAACCGGACGTGGTGGAGCTGTCCAACCTCAACCGGCAGGTCCTCTACACCGAACACGACCTGGGCCGCCCCAAGATCGACGCCGCCATCGAGGCGTTGCGGCGGCACAACGGTGAAGTCGAAGTCACCGGTGAACGGACCACCATGGGTGGTGTCGAGGTGCTGCGGCAGTTGGCGACCGGGTGCGACGTGCTGCTGATGGGCGCCGATACCCCGCGCACGATCCGGTCGTGGACCAACCGGGCGTGCCTGGACACCGGCACCGCCTGGGTCGACGGCGGCTACCGCGGAGCCCGTGTGAGCGTCGGCGTGTTCGTGCCCGGCCAGGGCCGGTGCCGGGAGTGCGGGCGCTCCGCTGCGCGGGCGCGTACTACCGCTCCGGTCGCGTTCCGGACCGGTGACACCCGGGAGGACGAGGTGCACGCGGTGAACGCGGTGTCGGCCGGGATCGCCGGGCTGTTGTCCGCGCACGCCGTGATGAGCCTGATCACCGGCGTCCCCCGGCTGCGGGCCGGCCGGTGGCTCACCTACAACCTGGTCACCCTGCGGCACGCCGAGGACGACCACGAGGACCCGGACCCGGATTGCCCCGCCTGCGGCTCCACCACGGCGTGAACCACCGCTCCACCCGGCCCCGGTGGGTCAGCGGGAGAGGTCGTCGGCCCGGTGCAGGAGATGACCGGCGCGCGGGTCGCCGAGATCCGACAGGATCCCGGCGGCCCGCCGCAACCGGTCCGCGGCGACGACCGGCCGGCCGGTGGCGGCCAGCGACCCGGCCATCGCCTCCAGCACCGCGGCCAGCTGCGGTTTCCTGTCCTCGTGCGTGGCGTAGACGTCCACGACCTGCTCCCACAGCCCGATCGCCATGTCGTGCCCGCCCAGTCCCTGCCACGCCGTCGCCGACTGGTGCCGGCCGTAGGCGATCGTCAACACGTCGCCGTTGCGGCTGCGCCATTCCCAGGCCCGCTGCGCGTAGTCCAATGCCTCGTCGAACCTGCCGCGCGCCGCGGCGACCCCGGACAGGTTGCCCAGCACCATCGCCTCGGCCACCTCGTCGCCCACCCGCACGGCGATCTCCCACGAGGCCCGGTAGAACCCGTCGGCCTCCTCTAGGCGCCCCTGCGTCCGCCGCAGGCTTGCGAGCCCGGACAACGCCCACTGATGCCAGTCGGGGTTCCCCGTGCGCTCCGCGACTCCCTGCACGGTCCGGTACTCCGCCTCGGCCGCCTCGAACTCCCCCGTACCCCGGTGGCTGTGCCCCTTCAGATCCCGCAACAGCACCTCGGCCGGGACGTTCCCCGACGCCATCGCGGCGTCCACGCCCCGCGACACCGCCTCCGCACCCTCGGACCACCACGCCTGCGGGCCCGACCACAGATGACGCGACGCCACACCCAACGCCACCACCACCGGATGCAGGTTCCGCTCCACGGCCATCCGCTGCACCGCCGACAACACCGTCCGTTCCCGACGCAACCACCCCACCGCCTGCTCCCGATCCGCCACGAGGGCCGAGACGTCCCGCGCCTCCACCGGCATCGGCACCGATGTCGCCCGCGGGAACAGCCACCGGTCCGCCGCCACCGCGACACCGGCGTACCAACCCGCCAGGCGCGTCACCGCCTCCTCCCGCCCCGCCGGGACCTCGTCCAGCTCGGCGCGCAGCGCGGCGTAGTCGTGCAACAGGTCGTGCATCCGATACCGCCGGCGGTCCACCGGCTCGATCAGGTGCTGCTCCGCCAACTCCTCCAGCGCACGCATCGCGGAACGGAGGTCCAGCGCGGCCAGGGCGGCGACGGCGTGCGCCCCGAACTCCGGCACCGGGTGCAACCCCACCAATCTGAACACCCGCGTGTGCACCGGGTCGAGCCGGGCGTAGGACCAGTCGAACACCGATCGCACCCCACCCGACCCCCGCCACGACCCGTCCAGCCCGATGATGCCCCGCTGCTCCTCCCGGATCTCCTCCACCACGTCGGCCACCGACAGGAACGGACGCGACGCCACCCGCGTCGCCGCCACCCGCACCGCCAACGGCAACCGCGCGCACACCCCCACCAGTTCCGCGACCGCGTCGGGTTCCGCGCCGGTCCGGGCCGCACCCACGACCCCCTCCACCAAGCGCACGGCGTCCACGGCGTCCAACACGTCCACCGCGATCCGCCGGACCGCCTCCAGCACCACCAACTCCGACAGCGCGCCGCGACTGGTCACCAACGCCAGCGACCCCGCCGCGCCGGGCAACAACGGACGTACCTGTTCGGCGGATCCGGCGTTGTCCAACACGACCAATACCCGCCGGGCCGCCGCCAACGACCGGAACAACGCGCCCTGCGCCTCCACGCCCTCGGGAATCCGCCGCTCCGCGACACCGAGCGCGGTCAGGAAGTCCGTCAGTACCACGTGCGGGGACAGCGGTGCGCTCGGGCCGTAGCCGCGCAGGTTCACGAACAACGTGCCACCGGGGAAACGGTCCTGGACGCGGTGCGCCCACCACACCGCCAACGTCGACTTCCCCACCCCGGCCGAACCGTCCAACGCCACGACCACCGCCCCGCCGCCGGCATTCGGCTCCGATCCCGCGAGCAGGGCGTCGAGAGCGGCGACCTGGGCGTCACGTCCGCAGAAATCGGGAACCGCGGCCGGCAGTTGTTGCGGCGCCACCACGGCTTCCGTAGAGGGCGGCAGCACCACCTGATCGATCCGGCCCGCCTGCACCGACACCCCGTGGATCGTGCCGCCCATGTCGTTGCTGACACCACCATCGACCATGAGTTCCAAGTCTGGCCGCAACACCGCCAGGAAAGTGCCCTCTGACCGATACATCACTCCGTCGGCTGAGTCACGCCCCAGCGGGGGCGGGCTTGTCGACGAGTGGCTCTGTCGCTGATTGTGCGAAGAGCACAGCAGGGTGATCTCAGGCGACACCCGGCGTCGAGGCCTCTAGGCGTACCCACGCCCGGGCGGTGTTCGTCGTCAGAAGAAGGCCGTGCAGACGAGGGTCAGCAAGCCGATCGAAGCGAGGGCGGACAAGAGCAGGAGGACGCGGGCCACGGCGCGGCCGCGGTCGGTCGACGAGGTCATGGGGTGCTTCCCGTCAACAGCCAGTGGATGGGGGCGGCCGGGTCGTCGTGGGGATCGGTGGAGGTAATGAGGTAGGTGACCACGAAGTAGCGGACGTGGGGGAAGTGGTGTTCCGCGGAGTGGACGAGGTCGGCGTGGCCGTGGGCGATGAGCCACGCGCGGACTGCGGCGGGGCGGTCCGGTGGGCGAGTGGCGTAGGGATGGGTGGAGCAGGGGAGGGTGTCGCCCTTGGTGACGACGACTGCGATGCGGCGCGGTGTGGCGGTGTCGTACTCGGTGAGGGTTTCGGTGAGCAGGTCGAGGACGGTCTTGGGGTCGGTGCCGGACGTGCGGGAGGCGGCGAGGACATCGGGGTCGGCGCGGGCGCGAACGGCGGGAAGTGCGAGCGGGTCGACGACGAGGACCACGCCGTCGCTGAGGGCGAGGAAGGCGGAGTCGGCGATGCGGTCGGCGTCCTGCACGATCTCCCCTGCCGCGTCGTAGAGGTGCAGGAGCCGGTTGCGCACCCGCAGGGTGTGCGAGACAGGTTGGCTCACCGGCGTGCGCGGCGGGAAGAGCCCGTTGGCGAGGAGGGCGCCGGTTTCGGCCAGTCTGCTGTCGGTGAAGGGGTCCGCGGGGACGGCGTCGTGACCGGACCTCATGCAGGCGACCGCGCTGTGCAGGAACACCGACTTCCCGGCGCCGGTACCGCCGACCACCGGGACGTGACGCGTGGGCATCGTCTGGGTCGGGGAGGGAAGGGAGGCGCCGCAGCCGCCACACCGCGGGGAGAGACCGCGTTTGCCGGTGAGCAGCAGTGTGGGCAGGTCCTGGCCGCACCGGCAGGTGCGGAGGAACACGCCCTGCGCGCCCGGGACGAGCGCGTGGTGCTCGCGACCGCAGGGGCAGACGAACATCGGGCGGGCGAGTCGGGTGTGGCAGCGGGGGCACTCCGTCGTGATTCCCCTCAGCACCAGGGAAACCGCCTCGAACAGCCACAACGTGCCGGCGAGGAGGCGGAAACCCGTTACCGCGGCGGTGAGGAACACCAGCTGCACCAACCAGGTGGTGGCCAGCAGGACGAGCGCGATGGTGTAGCCGATGGCGATCCCGATGCGCCCTACGAACGCGAAGAACGGCACCATGGGCGAGCCTGTGGTGACCTGGGACTCCTGGACCGGGCGCACCCGCCGAAGCCCGTTGCCCGCGAAGCCCTCGTCTAACTGGGCCAACACGCGCTGGTGCAGCGCTGCGAAGCAGGCGACGCCGAGGCGCCGGTGGTCGCGCAGAGCCGGGCCGGACAGGTACCGCCGGTCGGCTGGATCGGGCAGCGTGTCCAGCGCCAGGTGCTCGGTGTTCGCCCGGACGCCGAGGCAGTCGAGTGCTTCCCGGATGACGGCGACCAGCGCCAACGTGAGGCTGAACGCGACCGCGGCGGCGAGGACCGGCCCGGTGATCACGAGCATGAACACGGCCAGCAGCAGGTAGAGGAGGAGTCGGGCGATCACGAGGTCGTCCTCTCCTCACCCCGGAAGGTCGGTATCGCGCCGAACTCGGCGAGCAGCCACAGCAGCGGGTCCTCCACCCGGTAGGGCACCGGTTCCCGACTGCCGTCCGCTCGGTCGCCGAGCGCTGTCGCAGCGAAGTATCGGTGGCGGCGGAAGGCGGTGTGGGCACCTCGGATGAGGTCCGTCCTGTTCCAGCGGTAGAGCCAGGCAGTGGTTTCGTGGTGGACGTCCACCCCGTCGGACACCGCGTAGCCGCCTGTCCGGGGCACGGGTCGCAACAGCGGCGACCCGGGGTCGACCATGTCCCACACGGTGTCCAGTTTGGTCAGCACAACGGCCAGGGGCAGGCTGATCCGGGTGCGGGGGCGCAGGCCGCGCGCTGAGCGCATGGACTCGGCCAGCCCGGCGATCCCCGCGTCGCCGGGCACGGCCCCGGGCTCGACGGCCAGGACGAGGCCGTCGGCGTGCGCCAGGTTCCCCGCGGTCCCGTCGGCGCTGTCGTAGAACGCGATCACCACGGCCCGCCCCCGAGGTCGGACGCGCAGGCTGACCAGCAGCGGCTCGGGGCCGGTGGTGCGGTGCAGGACGGTTTCGGCGACCAGCACGCGATCTCGCTCGTGCCGCAGCCTGCTCTTCTCACCGAGCACGTCGAGGGACATCCCGGGGAAGCGGTCGTCCAGGTGCCCTTTCGCGACCCGCCGGATGACCGACGCCAACCAGGTGCTCTTACCGGCTCCCGTCGTCCCGAGCACGGCGACCACCTTCGGGCGGCCCTCGACGTACTCGCGCGGCACGGCCTGCCCACAGGCCGGGCACACCCGGCGGGCCTTCGGAGCACGTCCGTGCGGGCACTTGCCCTTGCGCGCGACGGACACCGGGAATTCGATCGCGGTCTCGCCGCAGCGCGAGGCGCACTGCCTCAGGTACGCCATCCCTGGCGTCCGGGTGTGGCAGTAGGGGCAGGCCGGGACGCGCCGGGCCGGGACGTTCCAGGTCGGAGCACGCACAGCGGTCTCCTCTCGGGTCAGGGCACGACCAGGAAGTGCGGGGCGGGGTGGGCGAGCTCGACCGTCTCGTCCAGGGAGAACGCGCGCAGGAACACCGGCCGCCGCAGGTGGCGCGGCACCCGGAACCGGACGGGCTCGGGCGGGCCGGGGGCAGGCAGCCGCAGGACCTCGACACCGTCCTCG
Organism: Saccharothrix sabaoui; assembly: GCF_051756985.1. Classification (NCBI taxonomy): domain Bacteria; kingdom Bacillati; phylum Actinomycetota; class Actinomycetes; order Pseudonocardiales; family Pseudonocardiaceae; genus Saccharothrix; species Saccharothrix sabaoui. The sequence goes on along the minus strand of NZ_JBPKJK010000011.1, from coordinate 67,536 downwards.
GGTGCCAGCGGACGCGACCCGGACTTGGCGACGACCGCGATGTCGGGGGTGAATCCCGGATCGTGCACGGTGACCAGCAGTTCGCCCCGTCGCCACCAGGCCGCGCGCCGGACGCTGTAGTGCACCTCGCGCAGCCGCGTCGAGCACACCGTGACCATCGGCCCGAATCGGCCGGAGTCCACGACCGACACCCCGAACCAGTGCTCGCCGGGCAGGGTCGCGGTGATCCGCGCGCCGCGGCCCGCGTACGCGGACCTGCTGATCTCGACCGCGGTGGCCTGCGGGTCCAGCGGCCCGGTGGGCGGCCCGTCCACCCGCCAGACCACCCGCACATCGGTGGCCCACATCGGCCACTGCCACGTCAGCACCACCTGTGGGCCGAATCGCCTGGCGTGCAGGCCGGTGACCGGTTCCAGTGTCGCAGTCACCCGCGTCGCCGGGCCGATGGCGGCGAGCGGGCCGGACACCGTGACCGGCACGAGCACCCGCTGCCCTGCCAGGTCCGCCAGCGGGACCGACGCCCGGCCCGTGTCGCTGACCGCGACCACCCGGCCCGCGACCACCGCGTCGGCGGCGGCGAGGACCTGTGGCGCGGGCGCGACCCCGTCGTGCGGGACGCGGACCACCAGCGGAGTACCGCTGTGCCTGGTCCAGGTCAACTCCACAGTGTCGCCTGAAAGGCTGGCCTGCAGGTCGTCGACCTGGCGCGGGTTCCCCGGACACTCGCCGTGGACCGTCAAGCCCGCGCTGTCCTCGGGCTTGCCGGCCCGGCCGGGATAGCGGGCGCGCACGAGGTAGCGGTACTGCACACCGGGCACCACGGCGGTGTCGTCGAACCCGGTCCCGTCGCGCGTGGCGATCTCCGCGGTGTCGCCCGACGGCGCGATCCTGCTCACCGATGCCCCGACAGCTCCGGGAGGCAACCGCCAGCGGCCGTGCACCGACAGCATCGTCGACTCGACCGCCAGGTCCAGCACCTCCGGCGTCAGCACGACCTCCCTGCTGTGCGCCATCCCGCCAGGGACACCGTTCCTCAAAGTCTGCACCGTGTAGGACGTCCGCACCCCGAAGGGCGGCACGTCGGACAGCACCAAGGCGTCGGTGTCGTGGGCGATCACCGTCCCGCCCCGGCTGACCCGGTAGGTCAGCTGACCCGCAGTGGATGTCGACTTCCGCCACGTGATGACGACGGCGTCGTGATGTGCGCGCGCGGACACCTCGGCGGGTGCGGTGGCCGGACAGCGGCGCAGGCCCGACTTGATCGCGGGGTCGGTCAGCTCCCGACCAACTGCCAGGTAGCGGGCCGCCGCGTCCTCCGGCGCGGTGTCCTCCAGTTCACGGGCAGCCGCGAGATCGGCGGTCAACCGGTCCACGGTCGCGGCCAGCGCGTCTCGGACCCGCTCCCAGTCCCCGGTCAGCCGCCTGCTCGACAGCACCACGAGCGCGGCGTGCAGCCTGCCGTCGGCGACGGCTTGCCGGTAATCGGACTCCCAGTCGGATCGGTGCGTGCGTCGGCACCAGACGGCGTAGGCGAGCGTGTCGGGGTCGCGGGGGAGACCGCTCGCGACGCTCCGCTGCGGGTCGGCTGCGGCGAGGAAGCTGACCTCCTGATAGCCCAGCAGCACGGCCACCGACAGTTCGGTGAGGAACTCGTGGCGCAGCAGCGGGCTCAGCCCGTCGGGCTCGACCAGCGCTTGTTCGACGATCTTGAGCACGGTCAGCTCAGCCTCGACACCCGCTCCTCGTCGGGTCCGCAGATGTGCGCGTCTGCGCCGGAGTGCGTCGGCGTGGACGTCCGGGCCGCCGGACGACAGGTTCCTGGTCAGGTACTCCCACAGGTTGGGGGTCCCGAGGTCGTCCAGCGCGGCGGTGATCCGGCGCGACCGGGGCGTGTCCGGCGGGATGTCGAGGCTCGCGGGCTCGCGCTCGACCGCCCGGTGCTGTTCGAGCGCGGCCAGGACGTCCGGGCGGCTCCAACGGCCCGCGGACTGCCGGACGAGGGCCGCAACGGCGGCGCCGGGCATGCCCGGCGCGGACCGCAGGAACTGGTCGACCACCTTGGCGAGGGCGGAGCGCTCCGCCGCTACGGCGGTCCGGTGCACCGAACGCTCGCGCGGATCTCCCAACATCCGCGCGGCGATCGGATGCCCGCGCCGCAGCCGTTCCACGGCCCGGGTGCGCTCACGCAGTTCGGGCATGCCCCACAGCTCCGGAATGGAGGTCAGCGCCGAGTCGACCTCGTCGGCGGTGCAGTCGGCGGGCAGCCGGTACACCCGGAACAGGTTCCGGTGGGGCGACCACCCCGTCTCGACCGGCGTGATGACGTCGTCGAGGTAGGCGCGGACATCGGCCTCACGGAGTCCGGGAAGGTCCGTCTCTGCCATGTCACCGCCGCAGGCCGGGCAGTGGCGCGACGGTGTCGGTGTCGCGGCCGCGGACCTGGGTTTCGATCCTCAGCCGCGCGCCGTTGGCCGCGTGGGCGTCGATCCGCAGCACTCCGTCGACGCCCAGGGAGAAGTCGAGCTCGACCGGGTCACCACGTCTGCCGTCCCGCGGCAGCCCTTCCAGGGTGCGCTCGTCGAGCCGGAGGTGGTCGGCCTCCTCGTCGGACAGCACATCCGTCATGGACTCGTACACGGCGACCCGCATCGCGGTCTGCCCGTCGCGCACTGTGCACAAGGTGTGCCGTCCGCTGGTGGGCAGCGGGGTGTTCGGGACGATGATCCAGTGCATCGTGCTGCTGCTGAGCGAGGGGCGACCGGCATCGCGCATGATCAGCACGCCGTAGCCCTTGGACGTCACGTCCACGACCTTCCGGGACTCGCCTGCGGCGACCTGGGCGGCGCCCTTGGCGACCACCAGTTCCGCATCGGCCGCGAGCCGGGGCGTGGGCAGGTGCGGGAACGCTTCGTCGAGCCTCCTCGCCACGGCGGGCGTGCGTGACATCCCGCCGACCAGGAGGACGTCGTCGATCGTCGACACCCCGGCGGCGCGGGCCTGCTCGATGAGGTCGGCGGTGAAGTCGAGGGTCCGGTCGAGCAGGTCGGAGGTGGCCGTCTCGTAGTCGTTGCGGGAGATCACCATGCGGTGCACACGGCCCTGCGCGGTCCGCAGGGTCAGCAGCTGCTCGGTGGAGGTCGACAGCGCGACCTTCACCGCCTGCGCCCGTCCGAGCAGACCTGCCATCAGTCGCGGCGACGTCCGAGGATCCTCCTCGTCGGAGAGGTCGCCCAACTGGTCGAGGACGAGGTCGACGAGCACCCGGTCCCAGTCGGCGCCGCCGAGACGGGCGTCCCCGCCGGTCGCCACGACACGGACCTCGTCGGGGAACATGAGCACGACGGTGACGTCGAAGGTGCCGCCGCCGAGGTCGTAGACGAGGACCGCCCGCCCGGCCGGGGTACCGCGCAGGCCGCTGGCCAGCGCCGCCGCGGTCGGTTCGTTGACCAGGTCGAGCACGTCCAGCCCCGCGATGTGGCCTGCCTCACGGGTGCGCGTCCGCTCCGCCGTCCCGAAGTAGGCGGGGACCGTGACCACGGCACTGGCGAGCGGACCATCGGCGGGCACCGCGGTGCCGAGCGCCTCGAGCGCGTCCTCGACGGCCTGCCGCAGGATGAGGGCTGAGATCTGCTCGGGCCGCAGGTGCCCGCCGGGGACCGCGACGGTGTAGTCGCCGCCGATCTCGCGCTTGATCTCGGTGATCACCCGCCCCGGCTCGTGCGCGCGCTGGTCGAGCGCGAGGTCACCCACCACAGCGGTGCCGTCCGCATCGAGGTACACAGCCGACGGGGTGGTCGCGCCGCCCTCCCGGTTGCTCAGCACCCTGACCTTCCCGCTGCCGTCCACCACGCAGACGCACGTGGCGGTCGTGCCCAGGTCGATTCCCAGGCGAGGACGATCAGCGCCGGTCGTCATGCTCGTCCTCTTTCCGTTCGTAGGCCTCGGTGATCTGCGCCGGCCGCGGCTGCACGTCCGCGGTGTCCAGCACCCACACGGGAAGCTGTCCGTCGCGCTGCGAGACGCCACGGACCCGCCTGGGGAGGTCGAGGATTCCGGGGTCGTTCGACGCGACGAGGACCTGGGGGACCTGGCGGCTCGCATCGATCCTGGCCATCCGCTCCGCCGCGACCTGGTCACGACCCAGGATGCGGACGTCCTCCTCGAGCTCCGCCGACCGCTTCAGCTTCTCCTGCTTGATGCTCTCCCTCTTCAGGTCCGTCTCCACCGCCGCGTTGATCAGTTGCTGGCCGAGTTGCCTGCTCTGCTGCCGCAGCTTCGCGATGTGCCGGAACTCCTCGTTCATCTCGTCGGACCGGAACTTGATCGCCCCGATGGTCGTCAGCCTGGGGGAGACGTTCTGCTCCCGAAGCGCCTGTTCGACCAGGGTTTTCAGCTCGGCGCGGACCTGGTTCTGATCGCTGATGAACTCCTCGATGAGGTGGCTGTTGGACACCTCGTTGAAGTAGCCCTTGACCACCACACCGAGCAGGCGGGTGACCAGCCGCTGCACCGCGGCCGACTTGCGCACGCCTGCGGTGCCGTGCTCCTCGTCGTCCTCGCCGAACCGCTTGACCAGGTGCGGCGCGGTCTCCGGCGGGATGGCGAAGGTCTGGGTGAGTTCGACCGAGACGTGGAACCCGTCCAGGGTCACCTCGATCAGGTCCAGTTCGGAGTCGTAGCGGTCGGCGCTGACGTCCTTGCGCCCCCAGGAGAGGATCAGTTCCCGTGAGGGGATGCGCACCACGCGGGCGAAGAACGGGTTGATCGCGTAGGTGGAGCCGCCCGGGAGCACCTCCGACTGCGGACCGAACTGCCCGCCGTTGGCCAGGAAGATCCAGGGGAACTGGAAGCTCTCGTGGCCCTCGATCTTCGGCGCGGGTTCGGCGGCGTTGACCGGGTGCAGGCCTTCGGTGACGATGACGACACCGGTCTCCTCGCTCTCCACCGACACCAGTCGCAGGTCCTCCGGCTCCAGGTAGTGGTGCGACAGCGGGACCGTCTCGAGGTCCAGGTGGTTCTCGGTGAGGACGTTGAACATGTCGGTGTTGATGGCGTAGTTGCCGCCACCGGGGAGCAGCGCCTGCTGCGGTCCCTGCTGCCCACCGTCGTCGAGGAACTTCACCCCCTCCTGGAAGTAGTTGCACTCGACGTGCCGGGCGAGGGTGTGGCCGTACGGCATGATCTCGCCCACCTTGGCCACCACGACGCCGATGGTCCTCAGCGGGACGTAGGTGCGTTTGACGATCTTCACGTCGAAGACGGTCGGGTGGATGGCGTACTGGCCGCCGCTGTTCAGGATCTCGATCTGCGGTCCTTGCTGCCCGCCTCCGTCGAGGAACGTCTCGAAGTCCTGGAAGTGGTCGCACGGGACGTGCCGGGCGATGGGTTGCCCGTGCTCCAGCGAGCCGCCCATCTTGGCGTGCACGATCCCGATCGAGTCCATCGGAATGCTGATCATGTCCTGGAAGTGCACCAGGTAGAGCCGACGTGGACGGAAGTAGATGCGACCGCCGATCAGCAGCCTGCTCTGCCGGTTCACCGCCTTGGCGAGCGAACCGGCGCGCCGGAACGAGCTGTACTTGCGGGTCACGACGACGAACTGGCCCAGCGGAACGTCCAGGATCGACCGCTTGACCTGCTGCACGACCAGCACGAGGAAGCCCAGCCCGGCCAGGATGGCGAGCCCCGGCACCACGAACCCGATGACGTCACCCACTGCGCCGCTCCTCACTGATCCGGTCGTGCACCGCGGTGACCGTCATGCTCCAGTTGTCGTACCAGCCGTAGGAGCGCTTGGGTGGGCGCAGTGTCGGGAAGAACCCGGGGACGTCCGCACGGTCGGCGACCCACGTCTCGTAGTCGTCGGAGACGATGCCCTCACGGCTCCACCCGAAGGCGCGGGCCAGGGTGAACATCCTGTTCCGCGAGTTCTCCGGCAGCAGCGCCCGCTGGGCGCGGAAACCGTGCCTGCCGCCGGTCTCCTCCTGCCACACCTCGGCGAACTCGCGCAGGAACGCGGTACCGAGGTGACTGACGTGGGACCGGGTCATCCAGCCCTCGTCCGTCCGCCCGGCTGCCGCGAGCAGCATGTCGGTGGTCAGCCTGTCGGCCGTGACGAGATCACCCGCTCGCAGCGCGGTGCGCACCGCCGCGATGAGCGCCGCCGTGCGGTCCACCGGGCTGGTGGCGTCGTGCGTTCGCGGCTCTGTGCGCACCAGGGCACGCAGCTGCGTGAGATGAGCTGGACCGGGCAGTGCGCTGGCACGCGCGTCGAGGAAAGCGTCCGGCTGCCGCGGACCGGCCAGGACGATCCGCCGGACGGGAATGTTGAGCCGTTCCGCGGCGAGTCGCATGTCGACGGTTTCCGGGGTGGGTCGGTCGGTGTCCAGGACCAGCAGCACGCCGGCACCGTTGAGGGTGTCCGGAATGGTGGAGGTCCGTACGGTGAAACCGTTCTCCGCCAGGAGTTTCCGCAGCCGGATCGCGTATCCATCCTGGGGTGGACTGCAGACCACCACGGACGCGGCCACCGATTCCAGTTCGGCGGCCACCTCGTCGGCGTCCGGCCGGTCCCGTTCCCGTTTCGACAGTGCCAGGCCCACCATCTCGCGCACCTCGCCCGGCACCGCGCGCAGGTCCGGGTCCGCGCCGAGGATGGCCGGGATGACCTCGCCCGCCGCGCCGTCGCCGAACGGCCCTCGCCCGGTCGCGGCGTAGAAGACTACGCACCCCCACGCGAAGACGTCGGACTTCACCGACGCGGTGCCGCCTCCTTTGACCAGTTCCGGGGCTTGGTAAGGCAGGGTTCCCATCACCTTCCCGGTGCTCGTCAGGCGACCGATGTCGGCGACGGTGGTCGCGATGCCGAAATCGATCAGCACGGCGCGCACCGCGCCGACCATCACGTTGGAGGGCTTGAGATCGCGGTGGATCAGCCCTTCCCGGTGGATGTCGCGCAGCGCCCGTGCGGTGTCGCGGGCGAGCGAGACGACGCGTTCGGCGGGGAGACCCCTTCCGGGTACCGCCAACCGGTCGAGCGCCTGTCCCCGGACCACCTCCGTGGCCACGTAGAGCGGGTCGCCCACCACTTGCGAGTCGACCACCGTGGCGGTGTACTCCGAGCGCACCGCCCGTGCTGCCTCGATCTCCTGGGTGAACCGCTTGCGGTACACGGGATCGGCCGCGTGCGACGAGTGGATGACCTTCACGGCCACCTTTTCTCCGGACGACTCCGCCAGGTACACCGTCCCCATCCCGCCTGATCCCAGTCTGCCCCGAACCCAGTAGGGTCCCAGGCGTCGCGGATCGCCTGGCCTCAGCCCCTCGAACTCCCCAATGACCATTCGTCACCTTTCCGGCACACGAACGTCCCCCGACGCCTGCCACGCGCGAGCCCCACTTGCCCGCCGTGCGTCGCAAATACGATGCTAGCCCGGTTCGCGACAAAACTGTCTGGTTATCACGCTTTTGTCCTACGGGAGTCGGCTCTGCGTGTTCTCCTGGTGGTGAAATCTCAAGATCGATTGTTCTGTATTGGTCCGTGACCTGGAATGAGTCGTCTTGCCGTAAATCTGCGGATTTAAGGCCATGTCAAAATGATCTTGGAATACGGTCGATCGCCCGGGTTCGACCGTTGTGTGAGGAAAGGTCGACTTCCCCGGATCGTCGCCGACGAGTCGTAGCGAGAATCGAACCGCTGCTCCCGGTGATACAACGCCGCAGCGACCACCCCAGTCGCAGGCGGCTGGATGACCGCGAGGTGCTCTCGGTCGTCCTGTTCGTGCTTTACGCCGACATCCCGTGGGAGTCCTTGCCGTCAGAATGGGTTCCGCTCAGGCATGAGCGCATGGCGGCTACAGGGCCGGCACCAGTCGGAGGTGGCGACGGCTGCACGAGGACCTGCTCGCTGAACCGAACGCCGCGGGCGCATCGGACTGGCCGCGCGCGGTGATCGACGAGTCGACCGTGCCGGATCGGGCTCGAAGCACCACCCGATCACCGAAACGCGTGGCATCCCGCTCGCTGTATCCCCCACCGGCAGGCAACCGCAATGACGTCACCCAACTGATGCCGCTGATCGGCAACCTTCCCCCGCGAGGGGCGACACGGGCCGCTCGCGCCGACGCCCCGACATGCTCTACGCCGATCAAGACCACGACAGGTGCCGCAGGCTGGTGTGTGACAAAGGCACCAGACCCATGATCGCCGTCGTGGGTCGACCACGGCTCCTGACTGGGCGTGCACCGGTGGTGGTCGGGCAGTTCTCCGCTCCTGTGCACCGGTTCCGCCGCCTACGGGTCCGAGGGAAGATCCGCGATGACATCCACGATGCATTCCCGAACCTGGTCTGCGGCGTCATCTGCCGGCACCGCCTGCGCAACCTCTTGTTGAGTCAGAGGCGTCTGGCCCGCTCCTACCCTCAAGCGGACGTCTCTCACGGCCACCAGCGCCGCGCATCGTCGATCGCCGTAGCAAGGCTGTCGGGAAACCCGGGACCGGTGAGTTCGGCGAGCCTGGGGGCCGCCCCGTTCAAGAGCGCGAGACAAGTCGTCCGACTGACTGACCGCATCGTGCGGCGAAGCAGGGCGACCAGGTCTGGGCCCTGCAGAATCGTCGCAGCACGGGTCACCGCCGCGACCAGCAGCCCACGATCCCGGCTCGGTGCCGCCGCCACTGCCCGTGCGAGGTGAGCGGCGGAGCCGAGGACGGGCACCAGGCCGGTGAGCGCCCGCGTCCGAGCCTCCTCCGGGAGGAGTTCAGCGGCGGAAAGCGCGACATCCACCTCGGCGACGGCCAAACCGGGCGCAGCCGAGGCCAGCGCGCGAGCTCTGCGGAACGGGTCCTCCATCGCCAAGATCTCGGAGAGCCTGCGGGCAGGGGGCGGGGGAGGGCTGTGCCCCACGGCGGTAGTGCGCTCGTCGGGCAACGCGTATCCGGCCAGCACCCCGGCGCGGGTCCGGAGGTTGGCCGCTGCAAGGGCGTCGTCGGGATGGATGTCGGGGGCAGCGGTGATGGTGCGGGCCGCAGTCAGTGCGGCGGTAAGCACCGGTGGCCGCTCGCCGACGGGCAGCCGAGCTGCGACCGCCGTCAGCAGGACGGCCCGGGCGTCGAGGTCGGAGATCTCAGCCGCGGCGGCGAGCACCTCGGCAAGGTCATCGTCGGAACTGGTCGGGATCAGGGCGACGAGCTCGTCGACCCGTGCGGGTTCGCTGCCGTCCGTTGTGGCATTCTTCAGCAGCGCGCCGATTCGCGGCCGGGGCTTCTCGCGCGGCGTGGCGGTACCGGCTACAGCGGACACCGCGTCATCGACGAGGTGATCGGGCAGTTCCGGCAGAATTCGCCGGACGGTCTCCGCACGATCGTGCTCACCGGCGACGGACATCGCCGAATCCAGGGCATCCCGAAGCAGGTTCAGCCGGGGCTGCCCGTCCAGGCGTCGCGCGATGGCTGCCTGCGCGACGGCACGCCACCCGCCGTGCCGCACCCGGGACGCGATCGACACCGCGTCGGCCACGTCCGTCAGGTGCGGCGCTATCCGGGTCAGCACGTCGCCGGTGATGTGGGTGACGGGATCACGGGCAGCGGCCAGCGCCCACGCCACCGCCGGAGGACGAAGGTGATCCGGCAGGAGCGGGACCAGCGCGGCGAGCAACAGCGCCCTGGCAGGCGGGGCGTGCAGCCGACGGGCGTGCGCGACCGCCCGAGCCGGCGTCCACATCCCGGCCTTCACCAGGGCGACCACGAGGTCGGCCGGGATGTTCGCGGTGAGGCTGTTGATCGAGGAGGTCGCGAGCGCGCACCGCGCCTCGTCCACCAGCGTCGACGCGGGTCTGCCCGCGGCCAGCGCCTCGTCGGTTCGGTGTGCGAGGTGCACCCACAGGGCCGTGACGTCGGCGAGATAGTCGTCGACGGCGTCGGCGTGCTCGTGGACGGCGAACCACAGGTTGCCCGTCCTGTCCCCGACGGAGAGAAGCCGGCAGAGATCCTCGATCCGTCCGGCGTCGAGCAGGTGCCCCGCCAGGTGTCTCACCGCGTATCCCGATCCCGCTGTCAGCAGGTCGTGGTCGGCGGACAGTCGCGGCAACCCGGCGTCGAGCCCGCCGAACCTGCCGAGGTGGTGATCGATGATCCGGTGACGTGCGGTCGTCGCCGCGGCACCCAGGGTCTCGCTCCAATGCCAGTCCTCCTCGGCTCCGAGGTCGTCCAGAGGGCGGCCGTTCAGAAATTCCCGCAGGCTGGTGTGGTAGACGGCAAAGCTGCGGGCCGTCGGCCCCGCGCGCTCCACGGCGAGGAACGGCCGAAGGGTGCTGTGGCACCAGCGCCGGACCGCGGTCTCGTCGGCGTCGGCCGCCAGCGCGAGGTCGGCGGCGTTGAGCGGCTCCCCGATGACGGCGACCACGCCCAAAAGCCGCAACAGCCCGGCGTCCCAGTCCGGGCTCCTGCTCCAGCGATCCACGGTATCGGTGTAGTAGTGGGACAGACCCGATGGCAGAGTGGCGAGGTCCCGTACGTCACGAACCCCGTTGCGCAGTTCCTCGACGGCATAGCGCAGGTACACCCAGACGCCCCGGCACCGGTCCAACAGCGCGGCGATGACGTCCTCGCCGGCAAGCTCCGGCGGCAGCACCGCACGCAGGTGTGCCGCGACGTCGAGGCTGTTACGCGGATCGTCGGCCGCCAGCCGCACCACAGCCTGGTTGCCGCCGGCGCGCGCCGGCGGGTGGCCGGTCCGATAGGTGCCCACCACGAACACCCCGTCCGGCAGCACGAACGGCAGTCCCCACGGCTGCCCGTCGACCTCTGCCTCGTCCGCCCCGTCGACGACCAGGACCAGTCGGCTCCCCGCGGCCCGCGCCCGCTGGGCCGCCGCGCGGAGCACCACGTCGAACCCCTCCGGGGTGAACGCCCACTCCGGCACCATCGCGCCCGGCGCGATGTCCGCCAGTGTCCACCGTCGCACCAACTGGCCGACCAGGTTCTGCAACCCGACCCGCACCGTCGCGCCTCTGCTCACCCCGGCGAAGTGCCCCACCCACCCCCGCTCCCGCACCAGGAACGCCGCCAACGCCGTCTTCCCCACCCCGGCGTCCCCCTCGACCCAGACGTAGCCGCCGGACATCTCGGCCAGACGTTCGTCGATCTCCGCGAGCACCCACCCCCGCCCGGTGAACCCCTCGCTCAACACTCGCCCCGTCACTTGCCGGTGATCCCGGACGGCGTTCTCCACCGACACCGCGGCGGGGCCCGCCGGTACGGGGGTGATGGTGTGCCCCTGGCCCGCGACTACGGGACTGCCATGGACGACGTTGTCCACAGCTTGGCGGCCGGGGAACTCGGGCAGACCGGACGACAGGGTGCTGGCCACCCGTGGCACGGTGGCCACGGCTGAGGAGAGTCGGCGAGCATGAGCCAGTGTGCCCGCAGAGGGTTCGGCGCCGTAGGTCTGGCGCATCAGGGTAGTAAGGCGATCGATCCAGACGGGGACGGCGATGTGCTCTCCGAGCGCGCACAGGGCGCGGACGCCGAGAAGCAAGAACTCGTCCGTCGGGTGGTGCTCGACGAGGACGTGCAATTCCTGCAGCACCCGGTCGGCGTGGCCACTGCCCAGCAGGGCTTGCAAGTGGTGTGCTTTAAGCGTTCGATGCCAGGTGGCCATCTCCCCGCGGCGGCGGTCGGCCCAGTCGCCGGCGAGTCCGGCCAGCGGGGCACCCCGCCACAGGGCGAACGCCTCCTCGAACCGGTCCGGGTCACGGGTCTGTTGGGCGGTGCCGGCCAAGGTCCGGAACCGGTGGTAGTCCACCAACATCCGGTCGATGGCGAGCACGTAGAACCCGGGACGTGATCTGCTGTCCAGCCAGGCGCCATTACCACCCGCGCTGGTAAGAGCGCCGCGTATGTGCTTGGCGTAGGTCTGAATGGTGGACGCAGGTTTCCTGGCCTGTTTACCTTCCGGGTTGTCGGGCGACCACAGGCAGTCGATCAGCTTCCCGACGCTGACCGGCTCGTTCGGGGACAAGGCCAACACGGCCAACATGCACTTCTGCGTTCTTGTTTTCAGCTTGTGTTCGCCCTGGTCACTGTGAATCCCGACACCGTCCAACAGTCGGATCTCCACCCGCGCCCTCCCGGAAGGCTCGACCTGCCCGGAGTGTGACAGGCGATCTGCCGGGGGGATCCGCAACGGTGCGGGCTTCACCCGTTCGGACATGGTTTGCCCGGTGGTTGTCCACGGTTCTGTCCGGGAAGCCATGCAGGGCGATTGCATAGTCAGACAGCAAGACGCTGAGCTGGGAGTTTGGGGTGTGAAGGGCCTTCGTGGAGGCGATGGCGGCGGGTGAGACCGCATCGGTGATCATGGAGTTGCGACGCTTCACGACTCCGAGGAAGACCCACCCGCCGATGGCATCATCTCTCATCACCGCGCTGACCGTCACGCCGGGCCGCGTCGGCAGCCCGCCGCCGCCTGTCACCGACGGTGAGCACGGCGGTCTGCTGGGCGCCTTGGCGAAGGTGCCGGACCCGCGTGACCCGCGCGGGATCCGTTACCCACTGTCGGCGCTGCTCGCGGTCGCGGTCTGCGCGGTTCTGGCCGGGGCGTCGTCTTTCGCGGCGATCAGCGACTGGCTGCGGGATCTCGACGGACATGCCCGTGAGCGGCTCGGGTTCGACCGCATCCCTTCCGCCACAACGATGTGGCGGGTGTTGACCCGGCTCGACGCCGATCTGTTGGCCACCGTCCTCGGCGGCTGGCTCACCGCCCGCGCCCGGTGATCGTCACCGGTCCGACCAGATCGATACCGTCATGTCATCGCCGTGGACGGCAAAACCCTGCGCGGCGCCCGCCTGGACGATGGGCGCCAGGTCCATCTGCTCTCCGCGCTGGACACCGGCACCGGCATCATGCTGGCCCAGGTCACCGTGGACGCGAAGTCGAACGAGATTCCCGCGTTCACCCCGCTTCTCGACGCCGTCCACACGGTCGTGGGCACTCTGGAGGGCGTGGTGTTCGTCGCCGACGCACTGCACACCCAAACCGACCACGCCCACCAGGTCGCCGCCCGCGGCGCCCACCTGATGACCGCGGTGAAGGGCAATCAGCCGACGCTGCTCGCCCAACTCAAATCCCTGCCCTGGCCCGAAATCCCGGTCGGTGACCGCACCCGCGACCGCGGTCACGGACGCCGCGAGACCCGCACCGTCAAAGCCGTCACACCGCGCACCCCCGGCGGCATCGCGTTCCCGCACGCCCAGCAGGCCATCCGGATCACCCGCAGCCGCACCACCCACACGAAGACCACTCGTGAAACCGCCTACTTCACCGTGTCCCTTCCCACCGGCGACGCCCTGCCGAGCGACCTGCAGGACTGGATCCGCCGCGAATGGCTCATCGAGAACCAGATCCACCACGTCCGCGACGTGACGTTCCGTGAAGACTCACACCAAGCCCGCACCGGCACCGGCCCCGCCGTCATCGCCACCCTGCGCAACACCGCGATCGGATGGCACCGCACCAACGGCGACACCAACATCGCCCGCGCCCTCCGACGCGCCAACCGCCGATCACACGACCTCATCACCGCCGTGACCAGCAGCTACCCCACAACGCAATGACCCTGGGAAGCCATGTCCAATCATGGTCGACGGTCCGCGCCTGGTCTCGTAGACGACGGAGAAGCCGATAGCAGCACGCACGGCCGAGTACGGGTAGTGGATCACAAAGGACCACCCCCGCTCGCGCGGGGAAGACCCGCTGTCGGTGGTCGCGATGCCGTGGGAGGCGGGACCACCCCCGCTCGCGCGGGGAAGACGGCGCCCTCCAGGTACACGCGGGCGATGTCGGGGGACCACCCCCGCTCGCGCGGGGAAGACTTGTCGCAGACGACCTTGACTGCTTCGGCGTGGGGACCACCCTCGCTCGCGCGGGGAAGACGCTCGCCACGTCACGGTGACCTCACCCGAGGCAGGACCACCCCCGCTCGCGCGGGGAAGACGTACCGGACCCCACCATCACCCGCTGCCGCGGCGGACCACCCCCGCTCGCGCGGGGAAGACGTGTGCCTGGCCTCCCCGCCGGCCACGCGAACCGGACCACCCCCGCTCGCGCGGGGAAGACGGTCGTCGGCAGACCAACACCTACACGTACTCGGGACCACCCCCGCTCGCGCGGGGAAGACCTTGCGGTTGGCGACCAGCCTCCTGCGATCGAGGGACCACCCCCGCTCGCGCGGGGAAGACACCGACGGCTTCCGGGTTATGAGCCCGGCGCGCGGACCACCCCCGCTCGCGCGGGGAAGACGGTCCGGGGCGGTGACGATGCACCCCAGCGAGCGGACCACCCCCGCTCGCGCGGGGAAGACCCGCCGACGTCCGCCGCGCGCTGGAGCAGGTCCGGACCACCCCCGCTCGCGCGGGGAAAACGCCGTCTCCATCGTGCTCCCTCCGTCGCCGGGCCGGACCACCCCCGCTCGCGCGGGGAAGACTGGAAGGTCCTGGTCGAGGACGAGGACCCCGCGGGACCACCCCCGCTCGCGCGGGGAAGACCTGGGCCTGAGCATCGACACCAGCTGGCGGTTCGGACCACCCCCGCTCGCGCGGGGAAGACCACCACGTAGTTGTCAGCGGCGGACCCCAACTGGGACCACCCCCGCTCGCGCGGGGAAGACATGGCGGACTACGCCGCAGCCAAGTACACCCCGGGACCACCCCCGCTCGCGCGGGGAAGACGTCTTCGCCGTCAGCGGCCGGAGCCCCAGACGCGGACCACCCCCGCTCGCGCGGGGAAGACACTTCTTGAGCTGCGACGTTACAGGTCGCTGCCCGCGTTTTCATTCGGTTCATCGCGGTCTCGAATATCGACACACGCCCGGGACTGACAGAGCTGAACGGCGCGGTTGGAAACTTTGCTTCGCGTCGTCTGGCCTGACACGATCACCATCGGAACCGGTCGTGGACGGCTTGTTCCTTGACCAGTGCGGCGTAGGAGGCTTGGCCTCGGCGCTGGGGTGGTAGTTGGTGGCGGAAGGGCCGTAGGAGTAGGGCCGCAGGCGGGTGGAGCACAGTTCGTGCCCGGCGAACAGTCGTGCCGGGTCCCGTGACCGGAAGTCCGTGCTCATGGTGGTGGCGCGGTCGCGGATGACGTCGTTGAGCGCGCCCACCAGGGCGCGGGGGCCGTCGTAGTCGCCGGCGTCGTGGTCGAGGAGGTCGCCGAGGTGTCGGCACGGGATGAAGTCCTCATTGTCGATGACGAGTTGCGGGTAGCCCGGCACCCAGACCCGGGCACCGGGGCGCGAGTGGTGATGTCGCGGTAGAACTCGTCGAGGCGTCCCGGAAGTGCGTTCCGCACCGGTTCCGGCAAGCGCCGGTACTGCTCGGTGGAGGTATCGCACGAGTCGAAGACGCAGGCGCGGGCGAAGTCGGCGAACTCCACGTCATTGCCGCCGATGGTGATGATGACCAGATCGGTGTCGGTGTCCGGGAAGTCCAGCTGCGACCGCTCGCCGTTGGAGCCGTGCCGCACGTCGCCGGTTGTGTCTCCCGGGCAGGCGCGGAAGACCGTGATGAAGTCCAGGTTGTGATCCGGGTCGAGCAGCTCCGGGTGGACCTGGCCGCTGTGGTGGCAGCCGTTGGTGTCGGAGGGGCGGTGCAGGGCTTGGCGGCCTCGCCGGAAGGGAGGAGTCGAGCGCGACGTGCGGCAACGGTTGGTGCCCCGGGGTGGACAGGCCCGGCACCACGCCACGCGGGTAGTTCAGGCTTGCACCCTTGAACGGCAGCCGGTGAAGGGTCGGCGGTGGCAGCGGCCCGTTGTTTATCCCGCCGAGGTTGCGGTGGCCCGGCTGCGCGCACGTGGTCAGCGGTACCGCGTCGGAGGGTGGGGCCGGCCCCACCGGTGTCGTCGTAGGGGGGACCGCGCGAGGTGGGTGTTGCCGCCCAGGTCGGCCTGCGGCGCGGTGACGTGCCGGACGGCCGCACCCGTCGTGGGCGGGGGGGTGAGGCCGATGGTCCCGACCGGGGGCGGCAGGCACACCGAGCAGGTCGCTGCCGCAGCCGTACGCGGTCATCGCCGCACGACCCCGCGGCGAGGCGAGCAGGCCGCGCGTCGCCGCGCACCGGCCTGGCGCGTCGCAGACCGGGTGGGGCCAGCTGTCGCCGTCAAGAACGGTGATGTCGTGTGCGTGCGGCATCATCAACGGGAAGAAGCCGAAGTGGCCGTACTGCGACACGGCGGCGTTGGCCGACAGCGGCCGGTCGAAGCGCACCGGTGTTCATTGCGGTGTGGGTGGACATCCGCTGTCGGTGCGGCCTGGGGGCTGCCCGCGGGAGCGGTTGGGTCCTGCGGGCGGTCACCCGGGCTGGCACCGTGCGACGAGAGTGCGGGGGAGTGGGTGACGAAGGCGGTCGAGCCGGGGCCGATGGAGGCCGCCGACCTGGAGGACGAGGTCGACGACTGGCTCGCCGACCGCGGCATCGCCGGTCGGCGACACCGGTACCGGCATCGCGCCCGAGGTGGTGGGGCGCATCTTCGAGCCGTTCTTCACCACCAAGGAGGTCGGCGAGGGCACCGGGCTCGGCCTGGACATCTCGTGGCGCATCGTGGTGGACCACCACCGCGGCGACATCGACGTCCGGTCCGAGCCCGGTGACACCCGCTTCACCGTCCGGTTGCCGCTGTCAGCACGCCTTGCGCAGGACGCTGCCGGAGGTGCCGTTCAGCGCCACTGACGTGACGGCCGTGCCGCCCTGGTTCCGGTAGGTACCGCCGAGCTTCACGGTGACCGCCGCGGTATCGCGCTGGTTCGCGTTGACCAGGACCGTGCCGCAGGCGAAGTCGCGGCGGAACACGTTCGTGGCCACCTTGCGGTACGCGCCGGTGGGCGCGCCCAGGTCCCAGTCGTACTCGGCGTGCCACGGCGAGGCGTCGCCGTAGCCGTCGGTCTGGTCGACCTCGGCGATGGCCGCGCGCCCGCCCGCCGCCATCAGGTAGCTGGCCAGCGCGTACCGGTAGGGCCGGTCGGCGCCGGGGGAGAAGTGCGGCTGCACCCAGGTGATCTTGCCGCGCGCCTCGTTCGAGGCGATCTGGGCGACCTGCCTGCTCCAGCCCTGGTCGTACTCGGGCAGCAGGTTGGTGTCGTCGAACGCCAGCCACCACTCGTCGAAGCCGCCGTCGAGGTGCTCGGTGTAGCGGTCCCAGGCGCCCGCGTGCAGCCGGGCGTTGGACAGGTTCGCGACCGTCTTCAGCCCGGCGGCGGTGAACGCCCCGCGGGTGGCGGACAACATCGACACGTAGGCGTCCTGCATCGCGGCGTCGGTCGGGTACTCCGCCGGGCACCGGCCCTCGTGGTAGGCGTCGCACGGGAACAGCGCGTTGTCCATGAAGACGCCGTCGAAACCGGCCGCCCGGGTCGTCCGGACGACGTTGTCGGCCCACGCGCGCTGGTACCCGGGGTCGCCCACGTCCATCTGCCAGTGGCCCGAATACCCGCTGTACTCGAACCGCTTCCCGGAAGCGTCGGTGAGGAACCACTCGGGGTGGTTCTTGTTCGCGTCGCAATAGCCGACGCCGGCCGGCAGTTGTTGATCGTCGACACCGTTGCGGCACGCGTAGGAACGGGTCGAGGAAAGGTCTTTGTACACGAACGTGGAGATCGCCGGGTTCGCCGCCTTGAACTTGGCGGCGAGGTCGCCCTCCCAGGCGTTGAGCACCACGTAGCTGCGCCGCTTCGCCTCCTTGACCAGCACGTCGTCGCTGATGGGAGTGCTGTTCATGTGCAGCCAGAACGACTGCGGGCGGCCGGGCGCGGCCGTGGTGGAGGGTGCGGCGGCGCCGGCCGTCGGGGTGGTCAGCGCCGCCGCGATCACGGCTCCGGTCAATGCCGTGACGATTGTGCGGGTCCTGTTTTCGCGCAGGGGCATACCGAACTCCAAACGGCGGGAGCAGAGCCGCCAGGTGATTTGGCAGCAATAAAACCGCCGAACGGCGCAGAGGTCAAGTAACGCGTGTCACACCACGCGTACCGGATCGTCCTGCCACGCCTGATATCCGTGTGCCGGATGTTCGGTATTCGTCTGGCTTTTCACGTCAACTGGTAAATGTCACGGGCGTGCGAGGCGCGCCCCCCGGTGGCGGGTCGGCCTCTCGGCGGCGCAGCCGATGATCGCCAGTCCGGCCAGCAGCGGCAGGAACGTGGCCCCCTCGACCGCCAGTGCGCACGTGAGTGCGGTCCACAGCAGCAGTCTCATACCGAAAGGTTAGAGAGACGCGCGTCACAACAGTAGGGAATTTGGGGAAGTCTTAGGGTAATGGGCCATCGGTCGCAGAACTGCGGTCGGCACGGTCCGTGGTCGCGGCACGACCCGCCGTCACGGCGCGATCGCGAACCGGTCGCGGTGATCTTCTTGTCGGACCCCGTCGCTAGCCTCCCGCCATCACCGTCGCAGATCGATTCGCAGGAGGAACCGTGGGCTGGCTCGACGCCGCGTCCGGGTACCAGGTGCGGCTCGGGGAGAACGGGCGCGTCCAGTGCCGCAACGGCAAGGGCAAGCTGCTCTCCTCGGTACCCGCTTCGCTCAAGGACGACCCGAAGGTCGTGCAGCTGCGCCAGCTCGCCGAGTGGCTCTCGCGCCACGAGGCCGAGTGCGCGTCCACGGTGGACGGTTGGATGACGCGCTCGCTGCCCGTGCCCGCCGCGCTCGTCGCCGAGGCGTGGGCGGACGAGGCGTGGGCCGCGGCGCTGCGCGACCTCGTGGTCACCGCGGGCGACGAGACCGGCTTCCTGCGCGACGCCGACCCCGAGCGGGGGCTCGGCGTGGTCACCCTCGACGGCGAGACGGTGCGCGTCACCGCCGACGTGGTGCGCGTGCCGCACCCCGTGCTGCTGGACGACCTGGAGGAGCTGCGCGAGTTCGGCGCGGAACTGGGCGTGCAGCAGAGGGTGCAGCAGCTGTTCCGGCAGACCTTCACCCGGCCCGCGCCCGCCGACGTGGCCGGCAAGTCGTCCGTGGCCGACTACGCGAACGGCAGGTTCGAGCAGCTCAACCACGCGCTGGGCCGGTGCCGCACGCTCGGCTACCCGGTGCGCGGCGGTGACGCGGTGTACTCCGCGTTCGAGGGCGGCCGGGTCGTGGAGGCCCGCTTCTGGCTCGGCTCGGACTACCCCGAGGGCGAGACGTGGACCGGCGAGCTGCGCTGGTCGCTGGAGGACGGAACCGGACTGGCGCTCACCGACGTCGGACCCGTCGCGTGGTCCGAGGGGATGCGCATGGCCTCGGCGATCCACGCCGGGCGCGTCGTCGAGGAAGCGGTGCTCGCGTGAACGACAAGCAGCTCATCGCCGCCGGTGCCGTACTGCCCGGCACCGTCGCCGCCGGCGAGGACCGCGACACGGTCACCGCCCGCCACTACACCCACCCCGCCCTGGGCGACCGGGTCGTGGTGCGGCTCGTGCCCGCCGTGCTCGGCGCGGCCGAGGACCTCACCTGCGAGTACCTCGGATTCGGCGCGCCCGTGCGCACCGCCGACGTCGGCACCGGCCGGCGCAGCGCGCTGGGCTTCCCGGCGTGGGCCCTGGTCAACGACCCGGCCAACGCCCACCACGCGCTCAACCTGGTCAAGGACGTCGAGCGCCTGGCGCGCACCGCGAAGTCCCGCGCCGGGGCCGCGAAGGACGGCTTCACCGCGCTGGGCGAGATGCTCGGCCGGTCCGCGCCGCACTTCCTGCCCACGTTCTACGAGCAGGCCGGGCGGATCTTCCTCCAGCACGGCAACACCACCTACGCGGCGAGCATGTTCGGCAAGGCCCGCGAGGCGGAGGAGGTGCACGACCTCGTCGTGGACGCCGAGCGCACGCGCGAGGTGTTCCTGGAGTTCGCCTTCGCCGGCGCGCTGACCGCCAAGGCGCTGTCCGCGCACGCGAAGGGCCTGGCCCGCAAGGACGACGTGGACGCGGCCCACGAGCTGTTCTTCACGCTGTGCGTGGAGCGCACCCGCGGCGGCCTGCCCCCGTACACCGGGATGCCCGAGGACCTCCGCCGGCTGGCCAAGGCCGCCGGGCGCCCGCGCCGGGAGGAGGACGAGCGCCTGCTGCGCGCCGTCCTGGACTGCTCCTCGATCAGCCGCGCCGGCGCGCCGTTCTGGAAGTCCTACCAGGGCGAGCTGGTGGCGCTGGCGTCCGCCGACGAGGCCGTGCGCGCGCGGCTGCTGGAGTTCGTGCCCGACTCGGTGGCCGCGCTGGACACCTGGTTCGACGTCCTGGAGCGCTGCGGCGCGACCCGCGACCTTGTCGAGCCCGGCGGCGCCGCGCGGCCCGCCGACTGGCTGTCGTCCGTGGTGTCCGTGCGCTCCTCGGGCTGGCGCGGCGTGAACCGCTCGGAGAAGCTGCTCGACCTCGTCGCGCGGATGGCGGACCGGCTGGTCGCCGACGACGTGCCGGTGCGCGTGCTGCACAACTGGCGCCAGGGCGAGCTGGACCTGCTCGACCTGCTGGTGGAGCGCGGCGTCCCGATCGCCGAGCACGACCGCGCCGCACCGCACCTGAACGTCGCGGAGTGGTCCGGCGACGCCGCGCCCGGTCGCCGCGACCTGGCCGCGCTCGCCGCCTCCGAGCGCTTCGGCCGGTCGCTGGGCGAGGGCCTCGTCGTCCACCTCCGCGCGCACACCCGACCCACGACCGTCAGCCGCGACGTGCTGCTCAACGCCTTCTCCGTGCCGGGCCTGCGCACCGCCCTGCGGGACTGGCTCACCCGGCACGCCGCCGGCATCACCGCGGGCGGCCTGCCCGACCTGTTCCGGCACCTGGACGCGCTGGGCCCGCTGCGGCTGCCCGAGGCGTACGTCGACGTGCCGGAGGCGGCCGAGGCCGTCGCGGGCACCGACGTGGCCGACGCGCTGCACCGCACGCTGCGCGCGGGCCTGTTCGACGAACTGGGCTGGCCCGCCCTGGAGGAGGCGGCGGCCCGCCTGCTCGACGGCGGGAAGCAGGACGAGGCGATCAGCATCGCCGGCGAGGGCTGGCCCGCGCTCGTGCTCGGCCGCGGCGACCGCTTCGTCGTCGTCGGCCCGGACGGCGTCCTGGCCGAGCACGTCTCGCGCGTCCCCGTCGACCAGCGGTCCCACTGGCGCCGGGTGCACGCGTCCTGGTTCGACGGCGTCCTCCTGGTCACCTGGTACACCGCCGAGGGCGAGCGGGGCTACTGGAGCGACGCGCCCGAGCGGGTCTTCGCGGTGGACGGCAAGGACCGCCACGGCTGGCGGCCCGACGTCCCGCACCCGTCGATCGCGCTGCCCGGCGGCGGCCGGTTCACCGGCTCCCGGGCCGTGCACCCCGGCGACACCACGATCCCGCAGCCCCGCGACACCCACGGCGACGGCACGACCACGTGGACCACCGACTACGACAGCGGCGAGCTGCGCTGGCGCGAGGTGGACCCGGCGACCGGCGCGGTGGGCCGCGCGAGCAAGCCCCGCTTCCTGGAGGACTTCGCCGCGGACGGCGCGCGGCTCGAAGCGGTCCACTGCGACCTGCGGCCCGCCGCGCCCGGCACCGGGGACAGCCCGCTGGGCGTCGCCGACGGCCTGCACGGCTGGCGCGTGCGCCGCGAGGCGGACCGCTCGTGGACCGGCGAGGGCGTCGACGGCCGCCGGGTGCGGCTGACGACCCGCGAACCGGTGGGCCTGCTGCGGTTCCCCGGCTCCGAGGTCGCGCTGACCGGCCGCGGCGACGTGGTGTCGTTCGAGGACCCGGACGGGACCTCGTGGGGCTCGGTGTCCGCGCTCGCCCAGCACCCGCCGTACGCGATGGGCACCCCGGTCGTACCGCCGAGGGACTGGTGGCACGCCCTGCGGGTGCGCGACCGGGCCGGGTCGGCCGCGCTGCGCGCCGTCACCCGCGAGGCCGTGGAACGGCTGCTCGACGTGGCCGACGCGACCGAGCGGATGCCGGTGCGCGACAAGCTCGCGGCCGTGCGGCGCGGCGAGCACGACCCGCTGTCGCGCGCCATCACCGAGCAGCTGCCCGGCCTGACCGACGCGAACCTCATCGCGGGCGTGTCCGACGTCGTGCGGCGCGCCGCCGACGCCCGGCGCGCCTTCCGCGGCTACGCCGAGGTCGCCGAGGCCGCCCGCACCGCGGAACCGGCCCACGACACCACCGCCACCGCGGTCACCGAGCGGGAACTCGTCGACGCCCTGTCCTGGTTCGGCGGCTGGTACAACAACGGCCACGACGGCCGGACCGCGCTGCCCGAGCTGCTGGAGGCGCTGTCCGGCGCGGTCGAGCGCGCCGAGGGGCGCGAGCTGCCCGCCGTGCACCCCGGGTGGCACCGCGTGCTCCCGCACCTCGCCGCCGTCGCGCACCGCGCCGCGTCGCCGCTCACGCCGGACGCGCACCGCCCGGCGCTGGAACTGCTGCTGCGCGCCGTCGCCGACGCCGGGCTGGCCGACGCGGACGGGCGCTGGCGCCTCGTGCACGTCAAGGTGCCGTCCGCGGAGGTCTCGCGCGGCAAGGTCCCGCCCAAGGACCGGGTCGTCCCGGTCGGCGACGGCTTCACCACCCTGCTCGACGACCGGTGGTCCTCCGACTCCTACCAGAGCTACGAGGGCCTCCAGCACAGCCGCTCCGGGACGTTCGAGCTGCCCGGCACGTGGCGGCTGGCGGCGCACGAGGTCGTCGGGCACGCGTTCGGCGCCCGGCAGGTCGCCCGGTTCCTGGAGCTGCTGGCCGAACGCGGCCCCGCGCCGTGGTTCCCCGAGGCGGTGCCCGCCCTCGTCGAGCGCACCGGCCTGGGATCGGCCGAGGCGAAGGTGCTGCTGGCGGGCATGGCCGGCGTCGACAACCACAACGCCCACTACCTGAGCACCGAGCAGCGGCACCTGCTCGGCCTGTCCCAGGCGGAGGCGTCCGCGGCCAAGGAGCGGCTGCGCAGGCTGGACGTCGGCGAACGGTACCGGCTGCTGGCCGCCGCCGTGCCCGCCGACCCGGCCGACCTGTGGGAGCGCGGCCCCGACGTGGACGCGGTCGCCGAGGTGTGGGTCGCGCAGCACGGCCGCCGCACGCCCGTCCCCGACGACGTCCTGGTCGACGCGACGAAGCTGCCGAACCTCCGCAACACCGCCGAGTTCGTCAGCGGCGTGGCCGATCCCGAGAGCACGTCGTGGCTCACCACCGACGCCGACCACCGCTGGGAGGACGGCAACCTCGTGGCCCGCCACCGGGACGCCTTCAGCGCGACCACCCTCGGCGCGCTGCCGCACGTGCTGCTGTGGCTCGCGCACCGCCTGCCGGTCGGCTCGCCGCTGCGCGCGCGGCTGCCCCGGGCGCTGGAACTGGCCCGGGAACGGGTCGCGCACCCCGGCTTCGCCTTCGTCGCCGCGTACTACAACTCCCGCGACACGCTCAAGCAGCTGCTCGACCTCGACCCGCCCGGGGCCGGGCAGGTGCACCGGCACCGGCCGTGGCTGGAGGTGTGCGGCGTCAACGACCACTACTCCCGACTGGTCGTCCGCCCCGCCCTGGTCGGCCCGGGCGACCGGGACCTGCTGGCGGCGGTGGTGGAGGTCGGGAACGAGCAGGGCGTGCTCGCGGACCTGGACCTGCTGGCCGCGCCCGGCACGGCCGCCGCGTGCGCCGTGACCGCCCCCGACGGGGTGGACCCGGCGGCGTACGCGCAGGACCCGCTGGTGTCCGTGCCGCACCTGGTGGCCGAGGTCGCCGAGCGGTGCTCCCTCGGGGAGGACGCGGCCGTGCTGTACCTCCAGCTGCTGGCCCTGCCCGACCCGACCGACGCCAACGTGGCCCGGTGGACCGGCTGGAAGCCCGCCCGCCTGAAGAAGGCGCGCGCCGAGCTGGCCGCGACGGACCTGGTGCTCACCGCGAAGCGGGCCCGCGCCGGGCGGTCGCTGTTCCTGCCCGGCGGCTGGCTGGCGCTCGGCGCGCCGCACCTGCCCGTCGAGTCGTGGAAGGCGCCCCTGTTCGGCTTCCGGCCGGCAGACCGGCCGCGCGACGCGATCGTGCCCCGCGAACCCGTCGCCGACCTGTTCGCCCGGGCCTGGCGGCGCGTGCTCGACGGCGACGCGCCCGCCTACGAGGAACTGAAGACCGGAGGACGCAGGTGACCGCCACGACCGCCACCGCCACGACCGCCGCACCGAGGCAGGTCGAGCCAGCCGAGGACGCCCACGCCGGCGAGCTGGCGTTCCTCGCCGCCCACGACGACGGCCCCAGGCCACCCGGCTGGCGGCTCACCCCGCGCGCCGTCGTCACGTTCGTCATGGGCAGCGGCGGCGACGCGCTGGCGCTGCCGAAGAAGGTCGCCGGCCTGCCGCAGCGGCTGGTGATCAGCGCGAAGTTCGTCGGGGAGCGGGCGCTGGTCGAACGCGCCGTCGTCACCCTCGCCGGCGAGCGCGGCCTGCTGCTCGTCGGCGAGCCCGGCACGGCCAAGTCGATGCTGTCCGAGCTGCTGGCCGCGGCCGTGTGCGGCAGCAGCCAGCTCGTCGTGCAGGGCACCGCCGGCACCACCGAGGACCAGCTGCGCTACGGCTGGAACTACGCGCTGCTGCTGGCCGAGGGGCCGTCGCCGCGCGCCCTGGTGCCGTCGCCGGTGCTCACCGCCATGCGCGGCGGCGGCGTGGTGCGCGTCGAGGAGGTCACCCGCTGCCTGCCCGAGGTGCAGGACGCACTGGTGTCGATCCTGTCCGACCGGCGCATCGCCGTGCCCGAGCTGTCCGGCACGGACGGCGCGACCGTGCACGCCGCGCCCGGCTTCACCGTGATCGCCACCGCGAACCTGCGCGACCGGGGCGTGTCGGAGATGTCGGCGGCGCTCAAGCGCCGGTTCAACTTCGAGGCCGTGGGGCCGATCGGCGACCTGGCCGCGGAGACGGAGCTGGTGCGGCGGCAGGCCCGCACGGCGCTGGAACGCGTCGGCGCGCCGTTCAAGGTGGACGACGTGGTGCTGGAGGTGCTGGTCACCGCGTTCCGCGACCTGCGCAACGGGGTGTCCCAGGAGGGCTGGGCGGTCGAGCGGCCGTCCACCGTGATGAGCACGGCCGAGGCGGTGTCCGTCGCGACCTCGCTCGGCCTGGCCGACGCCTACTTCCCCGGCGACCGCGACCCGCTGTCCCTGCTGCCCGGCCACCTGCTGGGCGTGGTCCGCAAGGACGACCCCGGTGACGCGGCCCGGCTGCTCGGCTACTGGGACGGCGCGGTGCGGCGGCGCGCGGAGAGCGGCGCGCGCACGTGGCGGCGGCTGTGGGAACTGCGCGATGTCCTCGACGCCTGACGGGACCGCGGTGGCCGACCGGCTCGTCGGCCACCGCGCGCCCCACCTGATCGGGGTGCGGCACCACTCGCCGGCGCTGGCCGCCGCGGTGCCCGCCCTGCTGGAGGCGTTCGCGCCCGAGGTGCTGCTGGTCGAGCTGCCCGCGGAGCTGGCGGAGTGGCTGCCGCACCTGGCCGCGCCCGACCTCGTCGCGCCGGTCGCGCTGTCCGGGGCCGGCAGGGACGGCGGGGGGCTCGCGTTCTACCCGTTCGCCGACTTCTCGCCCGAGCTGGCCGCGATCCGGTGGGCGCACAGGCACGGCGTCGAGGTGCGCGCGTGCGACCTGCCGCTGGCGCTGCGCGGGTCCGGGCACTCGCCCGGCGCGCGGGACGCGGCCCCGTTGACCGACGCGCTGCGCCGCGCGGTGACCGGCCGGGACGGCGACGACCTGTGGGACCGGCTGGTCGAGGTGGCCGCGCCGGGGCAGGACCCGGAGGCCGTGCGGCGGGCCGCGCTGTACGTCGGCTGGGCGATGCGGTCGGACGCGGGCGAGGTGGACCCGTTCGACCTGCGCCGGGAGGCGTGGATGCGGCGCGCGGTGGCCGAGGTGGGCGACCGGCGGTGCGCGGCGGTGATCGGGTCGTTCCACGCGGCGGCGCTGCTGTCCGGGCCTCCCGCGGAGGAGGACGCGCCGTCGTCGTCCGACGTGGTCACCTCGCTCGTGCCCTACGGGTTCGCGCTGCTGGACGAGCGGTCCGGCTACCCGGCGGGCATCCGCGACCCCGAGTGGCAGCAGGCCGTGCTGGAGGCAGCGGGCGACCCGGCGGCGATCGAGGCCGCCGCCGCGTCGGTCATCGTGCGGATCTGCGCGCGCGTCCGGGAGCTGGGCCACCCGGCCGGCCCCGGCGAGGCGCGGGAGGCGCTGCGGCTGGCCGTCGACCTGGCCCGCCTGCGCGGCCTGCCCGCGCCCGGCCGCGGCGAGGTCGTGGAGGCGGTGCAGACCGTGCTGACGCACGCCGAACCGCTGGGGCGCGGTCGCGTGGTGGCCCGCGCCGCGGGGGACGTGCTGGTCGGGCACCGCACCGGCGTGCTCGCGCCGGGCACGCCGAGGTCGGGCCTGGCCCCGGCGGTGGAGGACCTGGTGGCCGACCTGCGGCTGCCCGGCCCGGGCTCCCGCGAACCGGTCGCGCTGCGCCTGGACCCGCTGCGGTCGGCGCTGGACGCCCGGCGCGAGGTGGCGCTGCGGCGACTGGCCGTGCTGGGCGTCACCTACGGCGAGGAGACGGGGACCTCGGGCGTCGGCGGCGGTGACGCCCTGAGCACCCGCTGGACCGTCGCGTGGACGCCCGCCACCGCGGCGATGCTGCCGGTGGCCGGGCTGTGGGGGGCCACGCTGCCGCTGGCCGCGCGCGGACGGCTGCGGGCGCGCCGGGCGCAACGCGAGGAACGCGGCGGGCACACGCCGGCCGACGTGCTGGCCGACCTGGCCGACGCGGCCCGGTGCGGCCTGCCGGAGGTCGTGGACGAGCTGCTGGGCGACGCGGCGACCGTGCTGCCGGCCTCGGGGACGCTGCCCGAGCTGCTCGCCGGGCTCGACCTGGTGGACCGGCTGCGCGCCGGGCACCTGCCCGGGACACCGGGGACGGTGCTCGACGGGCACCCGCTGCTCGCCGCCGAACTGGAGACGGCGGCGGTCGCGCAGCTCGACGGGCTGGCCGGGTCGGAGGACGTGGCGGACGCGCGGGCACTGGTCGAACTGGGGCAGCGGCACGACGCGCACGGCACCGGGGTGCGGCTGGCGGCGTGCCTGCGCCGGTTGGCCGACGAGGGCGCGCCGCTCATCGCGGGCGCGGCCGGCGCGGTGCGGGTGCTGCTGGGCCTGGTGCCGCCGGACGTGCTGGGCGAGCGGGTGGCGTCCTGGGTGGACGGCGCGAGCACGCCCGAGCGGCGGGGGGTGCTGAAGCGGTCGTTGACCGGTGTGCTGGCGGCGGCCGGTCCGCTGCTGGAGGCGCCGGAGGCGCTCGACCCGCTGTTGGCCCGGGTGGAGTCGTTGGCGGACCGCGACTTCCTGGACCGCCTGCCCGCGCTGCGCGGCGCGTTCACCTCGATCGGCCCGGCCGCCCGCGCCCGCGTGCTCGCGGTGGTCGAGGCCCGGACCGGCGACCGGGTGGACGCGGTCGGCGCACCCGACCCCGAACTGCTGGCCGTGTGGCTGGAAGCCGAGCGCGCCGCCGCCGACGTGCTGGAGTCCCACCACCTGCGGGCCCCGCTCGCCGACGGCGCCCGGACTCCACCACCCGTCGTGGACGATCCGGTTCCCGTGCCGCCGGCCGCCGCCGACGCACCCGTAGCCGGTGGTCGACGGGAGCTGGGCGCGGGCGTGCGGTGGCGGCTGGTGCTCGGCGCGCGGGGTGACCGGCCGGCAGGTGCGGCGCGCTACGCGGCGGCGCTGGACGAGCTGTACGGGCTGGAGCGCGGCGAGGGCGCGGCGGCCGGCGGGCTCGGCGCGGACCGGTCGTCGCCGTTCCCCGACGTGCGCGAGTGGTCCGAGGAGCTGGCCGAGCTGTTCGGCGACGGCGTCCGCGAGGAGGTGCTGGCGACCGCCGCCGAGGGCGGCCGGCTGGAGGCGGCGCTGGAGATCGACCCCGGGTCGGTGCGGCCCTCGGTCGAGCTGCTGCGCAGCGTGCTGTCGCTGGCCGGCGGGCTGTCCGAGCAGTCGCTCGCCAGGCTCCGACCGCTGGTGGCGCGGCTCGTGCGCGAGCTGACCGCGCAACTGGCGAACCGCGTGCGGCCCGCGCTGACCGGCGTGCAGCTGCCGGTGCCGACCCGGCGGCCGGGCGGCAAGCTCGACCTGCCGCGCACGCTGCGCGCGAACCTGGCCACCGCCAGGCGTGACGCGACCGGCCGGGTGCTGGTGGTGCCGGAGCGGCCGGTGTTCCGCACGCGCGGTCGCCGGTCCAGCGACTGGCGGCTGGTGCTGGTCGTCGACGTGTCGGGCTCGATGGAGGCGTCCACGGTGTGGTCGGCGCTGACCGCGTCGGTGTTCGCCGGGGTGCCCGCCCTGACCACGCACTTCCTGGCGTTCTCGACCGAGGTGGTCGACCTGACCGAGCGGGTGGCCGACCCGTTGTCGTTGCTGCTGGAGGTGCGGGTCGGCGGCGGCACGCACATCGCGGGCGCGCTGCGGCACGCCCGGACCCTGGTGACCGTGCCGGAGAGGACGATGGTGGTGCTGGTCAGCGACTTCGAGGAGGGCGGCCCGGTGGGCGCGCTCGTCGCGCAGGTGCGGGAGCTGGTGACGTCGGGCGTGACCGTGCTGGGCTGCGCGAGCCTGGACGACGCCGGCAAGGCGCGCTACTCGACGTCCGTGGCGGGCGCGCTGGTCGCGGCCGGGATGCCGGTGGCCGCCCTGAGCCCCCGGGAACTGGCCCGCTGGGTGGGGGAGAAGGTGCGCTCGTGACCCTGCCCCCGGTGGCGCCCGCGGTGGTGGCCGACGTGCTCGACACCCTCCCGCCGCGCCTGCGCAAGCGGATCGACGCCTCGCTGGACAAGGCGACCGGCTGGACGGTCACCACCACCCCCACGACCGCCCGCGCGGAACTCGACCCGGAGACCGTCCTCACCTGGACCCTGCGCGCGGGGGTGCTGGCCGAGGCGGAAAACCTGTCCTGCACCTGCCTGCTCGCGCCGAAGTGCCTGCACCGGGGCATCGCGGTGGCGGCGGCGGACATCGCCGACGAGGTCGACGCCCCCGACCCCGAAGCCGGCCACAACCCCGAAGCCGACCCCGACCCCGACCAAGACCAAGACCAAGA
Source organism: Saccharothrix sabaoui (assembly GCF_051756985.1). NCBI lineage: Bacteria > Bacillati > Actinomycetota > Actinomycetes > Pseudonocardiales > Pseudonocardiaceae > Saccharothrix > Saccharothrix sabaoui. The sequence goes on along the minus strand of NZ_JBPKJK010000011.1, from coordinate 38,470 downwards.
GCAAGACCGCGACCCCGCCTCCGACCCCGCCTCCGCCTCCGGCCCCGGCTCCGGCGCCGGTCACGACACAGCCGCTCCGCCCGCCGCCGAATCCTCGCCAAGTGCCGGACCCCCGCCGAGCACCAGGTCCCCGGCAGCTACCAGGTCCCCGGCAGCTACCGGGAACCACCTCCCGGCGGCGGCCCCCGCCACTCCCGAGCAGCGGTCGGCGGCCGAGGCGGTGTGGGAGGGTTGTTCAACAATCCTTCGTTCCGGCGCTGCGGGCAGCGGGGCGGTGGTGCGGGCCGAACTGCTGCGCGCCGTGCACACCGCCCGGGTCGCCGGGCTGCACCGCGCCGCCGCTGCGGGGCTGCGCGTCGCCAACGCCCTCACCGCCGCCCGCACCGGCGACCCGTCGTTCGACCGCGAACAGCTCACCGCCGAACTCGTCGACCTGATGCTCCTCTGCCACGACCTCCGCACCGGCACCGGCGACCCGGACGACCTGCGCGGCACCGCCCGGCGCGAGTACCACCCGATCGGCGCGCTCCGCCTGCACGGCCTGTGCACCGAACCGGTGATCAGCACCTCCGGCTACGCCGGCGTCGTCACGCACCTCGTCGACGACTCGGGCCGGCTGTGGACCGTCCCCGCCGTCACCCCCGGCGGCCCCGAACGGGTGGCCGCCGCCGCGAGCGGACCGGTGGCGGTCGGCGAGTCCGGCCTGACCCACCGCGCCCTGGGCCGCGCGGGCCTCCTCCTGTCCGGCGGCACCGCCTCGCCCGACCACCGGCTCGGCGCGGGCAAGGCCGTGCGCGCCGTGTCCGCGAAACCCACCCCGTGGACCGCCGACCCGCTCGCCCGCCTCTGGGCCGAACCGCTGCCCGACCAGGTGCTCCGCGCCTTCCACGCGCACACCGCACCGGACGCCCGCCGCCCCGCCGGCGCCGACCTGCTCTTCCTGGAAGGCACGGTCCTGGGCTCGGCCGGCCCCGCCCTGCGCCTCGACACCGCGCACGGAATCCTCGACCTCGTCGGCCACACGAACCAGACCCGCGACAACCTCACCGTCCTCGCCGGCGCGCCCGGCCTGGCCCTCCGGGTCGTGGCACGTCTCCTCCCGGACCGGCCGGGCACGGTCACCGCGCTCGCCGCCTCGGGAGACCTGGCCCTGCCCGACGACCTGGCCCACCACGTGGACCTGGGCCTGGACCGCGTCCAGCGCTCCCACGTCGCCGGCGGCGCGGGCCAGGTCCTGCCGCCGCGCCCGGAACCGGCCGACCGCGTGCCCGCACCGCTGCGACCGCTGGAGAACGTCCTGCACCGCATCACCCTCGGCGGCCGGGCCGTCGCCGCCGTCGCCTCCGCCCACCGCGAGGTCACGGCCCTGCGCGCCACGGGCCTGACCACGACCGCCGACCTGCTCGCCGACCTCGCCGCCACCTCCCGCGACCGCGAGCGCGACGCGTTCGGCCGGGTGGTGCGCGACGCGGGCGAGCAGTTCCCGGTCGCCTGGCTGCGGGCGGGCCTGCACGTGCGGGAGTTCACCCGCGCCTCGGCGCGGCGGGCGTGGCTGGCCGCGGTCGGGGGGTAGGGGTCAGGTCCGGGCGTCCCGGCGGGAACGGGGGCCCCGCCGGGGCGTCCGCGGCTTCGCGCTCGGCGTGTGCCGCTGCGGCGTGGCGTCCGGCGGGTACCGCTCCTCGATCGCGGCCCACGCCCGCTCGGGCGCGTCGCGGACGTGCTGCCGGAAGTCCAGGTAGGACACCTTGATCAGCGGTTCGAGCTTGACCCAGCTCGCCTTCTCCGACCACGGGTGCCAGCCGGCGGGCAGCGCCAGGTAGCCGGGCCGGTCGCCCTGGTCCACGCTGGTGATCTTGAGGACGTACGCGTGCCGGGCGAACGTGCTGACCACCACGCACGGCCGGTCCTTGGCCCGCTGCCCGTCCCCGTCGTGGGACCCCTCCTCGAACGGCACCAGCGCGGACCAGACCTCGCCGCGCCCCGGCCGGACGTCGTCGCCCCGCCAGACCACCCCGCCGCCGCGCCGCGCCGGCGCGCCCAGGGCCCGGTCCAGCAGCCGCGACCCGGCGATCCACGCCCACAGGAACACCAGCAGCACGGCGATCCGCGTCGGGTCCAGCTCCCGGACGCCCACCCGCACGGGGTCCATCGCGTACCACGTCACCACGCCCGACAGCGCCAGCAGCACCACCACCCGCGCGGCGGCCCACCAGAACCCCAGCCGGACCCGCCGGTGCCGCAGCACGACCCACACCGCCGCCACCGGTGCGACGCACGCGTTGACCAGCAGGAAGTCGTTGCCCACCAACCGCCCGGGGTCGTTCTGCGACACCCACAGGTACACCGCGGGGAACGTCAGGTACCCGGCGGCGAGCCACTGGGCGATGAACTTCCCGATCAACCGCACGCGTGCTCCTCCCGTGCCCGCCGCCCTCGCGGCGGGCCGTACGCCGTCGTGTCGCCCCAGCCGGGGAACCGCGTTACCGCCCAGCGCCGCTACCGCCGCGCACCGCCGCACCCCGCACCGCCGCGCCGTGCGCCGCGTGCCCGTAGGAGAGGTTCGTCCCCGTCACGGCCCGCTCCGCGGTGATCACCGTGTCGTCGCCGACCAGCAGCGCCCGGTCGTCGACCAGCGGCGCGCCGTCCTCACCGCGGCTGAGCCGGCAGCTCAGCAGGGCGGGTGAGCCGGGGGCGCGGTCCAGCAGCGCGGCCTCGGCGTCGGTCAGCGCCACCGCCCGGATGGTCTCGCCGGCCTGCCGCACGGGCGTGCCCAGCTCGTCCAGCAGCCGGTACAGCGACTGGCGGCGCAGCGCGTCCACGTCCACCCGCGCGCCGAGCGCCTCCGGCAGGTACGAGGTCTGGAGCACCAGCGGGCCGGCGGACGTGCTGCGCAGCCGTTCCACGGCCAGCACGGGCGCGTCCGCGGGCAGGCCCAGCCGGCCGGCCACGTCGGCGGGCGCGGCGGCGACCGACGCGCCCAGCACCTCGGTGGACAGCTCGATGCCCTGCTCCACCAGCTCCTGGGACAGGCTGCGCAGACCGGTGAGCCCGTAGGAGAACGCCGGCCGCCGCACGAACGTGCCCACGCCGTGCCGGGTCTCCAGCAGGCCGTCGGCCTCCAGCGCCTGGACCGCCTGCCGGACCGTCATGAGCGAGACGTCGAACTCCTCGACCAGCTCGCGCTGCGCGGGCAGCGGCGCGTCCGGCTCGTAGTGCCCGGCCTCGATCCGCTCGGCCAGCACCCGGTAGATCGCGAGGTACTTGGGCACGCGGCCACCGAACCCGCGGTCGTTGCGCTCCACGCCACCCCCGACTCCGTCACGCCACCGGACTCGCCCCCGACCGCGCCGAGGATAGCGCCCGGCGGAACGCCGCCACCGCGTCGACCACGTCCGCGATCGGCGCGCCGTCCACCAGCGGTCGCAGCAGCGCCGACCCGACGACCACCCCGTCCGCGTCGCGGCAGGCGTCCACCGCCTGCTCCACCGAGGAAATGCCGAACCCGGTCACCACCGGCAGGTCCGTCATCGCCCTCAACCGCCGGGAGTGGGCGCGCGCCGTGCCGGACAGGTCGTGGCGCTCGCCGGTGGTCTGCATCGAGCTCATGCTGTAGACGAACCCGGCGGACGCCGACGCGATCTCGCGGCACCGGTCGTCGTCGCACGACGGCGCGGCCAGCAGCACGGCCGCCACGCCCGCGTCGGCGGCCCGCGCCCGGTACTCGGCGGACTCCTCCAGCGGCAGGTCCGGCACGATCGCGCCGCGCACGCCGACCGCCGCCAGGTGGTCGACGAACCCGGCGACCCCGCGCGACGGCACCAGCGTCTCGGCCACGTTCGCGTAGGTCATCACGACCAGCGGCACGTCGAGGTCGAGCCCGGCCAGCTCGTCGAGCAGCGGCCTCGGCCGGGCGCCCCGGTCGAGCGCCGCCGCCGCCGCGCGCTGCACGGTGGGGCCGTCGAGCATCGGGTCGGAGAACGGCAGGCCGATCTCGATCGCGTCCGCCCCGGCCTCGGCGACCCCGCGCACCAGGTCGAGCCAGTCGGGCACGACCCCGGCCATGAGGTAGGGCACGAGCAGCGGTCGTCCCGCCGCCTTCAGGTGCTGCTCCAAGCCGGCTGCGGCAACGCTCATCGGAGGTACTCCCTGATCTGCTGGACGTCCTTGTCGCCGCGCCCGGACAGCGTGATCAGCACCGTGGACCCGGGGGCCAGCTCGCCGGTCGCGGCGGCGTCGACCACCCACGCCACGGCGTGCGCCGACTCCAGGGCGGGCAGGATGCCCTCGGTCTTCGTCAGCAGCTCCAGCGCCCGCATCGCCTGGTGGTCGGTGACGCCGGTGTACCGGACGCGGCCGGTCTCGGCGAGGTGCACGTGCTCCGGCCCCACGCCGGGGTAGTCGAGGCCGGCGGAGATCGACTCCGCCTCCAGGACCTGGCTGTCCCCGTCCTGGAGGAAGTGCGACCGGAAGCCGTGCAGCACGCCGGGGACGCCCTTGTCGACGGCGCTGCCGCCGGCCGCCTCGACGCCGACCAGCGCGGCCGGGGTGTCGACGAACCCGGCGAACGTGCCCGCCGCGTTCGACCCGCCGCCGACGCACGCGACGACCACGTCCGGCACGGCGGCCGGCAGGCGTTCCGCGCACTGGGCGCGCGCCTCGTCGCCGATGACGCGCTGGAACTCGCGCACCATCCACGGGTAGGGGTGCGGGCCGAGGGCGGAGCCCAGGCAGTAGTGGGCGTCGTCGGTCTCGGCGACCCACGCGCGCAGCGCGGCGTTCGTGGCCTCCTTGAGCGTGCCGGTGCCCGCCGCCGAGGCCACTGTGACGACCTCCGCGCCCAGCAGCTCCATGCGGAAGACGTTCAGCTCCTGGCGACGGGCGTCGGTGCGTCCCATGTAGACGGTGCAGGACAGGCCGAGGAGGGCGGCGGCGGTCGCGGAGGCCACGCCGTGCTGGCCGGCCCCGGTCTCGGCGATGAGCTTGCGCTTGCCCATCCGCTTGGCCAGCAGGGCTTGGCCGAGCACGTTGTTGATCTTGTGCGACCCGGTGTGCGCGAGGTCCTCCCGCTTGAGCAGGACGCGCACGCCCAGCACCTCGGACAGCCGCGCGCACTCGGTGACCGGCGTCGGCCGGCCCACGTAGGTCGCGAGCAGCCGCCGGTACTCGGTCGTGAAGGCGGCGTCGGCCCACGCCTCGCGGAACGCCGCCTCCACCGCCCGCGCGGCGGGCACCAGGGCCTCCGGCAGGTAGCGCCCGCCGAACCGGCCGAAGCGGCCGGTGGCGTCGGGTGCCCGCATCAAGGCGGGCTCGTTGTCGACTGACACATCTAGAACTCTAGATGTGTCAGGGGTGCCGCGCAAGCGCGATCACGGCCGCTCGACCAGGCCGACCAGCTTCCTCGGGGCCGACGCGCAGTAGCTCTCGGTCAACAGCTCCGCCACCTCCTCCCAGTCCACCCCGTCGCCCAGCACGACGCCCACCGTGGTCGCCGACCACTCCGGCTTGAAGAACGGCGGCCCCGCGTGGCTCAACGCGTCCAGCTCCGCGCCCTCCGCCCGGAACGTCAGCACGCTCACCGGCCCGTCCGTGCCCGCCGCCCGCGCGTACGAGGGCGGGTCGCCGTCCTCCACCTCCAGCACGTGCGCGAACGTCCGCCCCCGCACGCGCCACCGCGTGCCGCGCCAGGCGCGTTCCTCCACCACCTCCGGCAGCGCCAGGCACACCGCCCGCACCCGGTCCAGCACCTCGTCCTCGTCCACGGTCGTCCCCCTTGATCGTCCTGTCGGCAGGCTAGCGACGGGGACCGACAATCCCGTCGGCCGCGACGCGTACGAGGTCCGGAACCCCGGTGTCGCCGTGGCCGGATACCTTGTGCCGCATGACGGTGCCCCGCGTCGTGACGCGCCACGTGGACGGTTCGGTCCACGCCCTCACCCTCCCCGACGGCCCGGTGGCCGTCTTCCCGCTGCCCGGGGGCGTCGAGCCCGCCGGCCACTCCGCCGCACCCGACCTCGGCCGCCTCGCGTACACCGTGGACGACGCGCTGGTGTGCCTGGACGCCGACGGCCGGGAGCTGTGGCGGGTCGACTTCGGCCCCGCCGGGACGAAGCGGTTCGCCGCCCGCCCGGACTGCGCCTTCTCCCTCGACGGCGGCGTGGTGTGGCTCTACCGGCCGGACGCCATGTCGAAGCGCGGCGACACGGACCGGTGGGTCGTCGTGGACGCGGCGACCGGTGCGGTCCTCGCCGAGGCCGACCTGGGCAGCGAGGGGCACGGCGGGAGCCACTTCCCGCACCCGGACGGCGTGCACGTGCTGCTCGACGTCGGCGAGGGCCAGGACGGCGCGCGGGTGTACCGGGGCCGCTTCGAGGGCGGCGCGGTCGAGCTGGACCCGTACCCGTGGGCCGATCGCTGCCTGGTGGACCTGGCGCCGGGCGGCGACGGGTTCATGACGGTCGACCACGAGCAGGGCGACGTCGCCTTCCACGCCTACCCCGGCGGCGAGGTGCTGGCCCGGACCACCGCCGAGCCGTTCCGCACCGGCCCGGGGCACGTCTGCTTCGAGTACGCCGGCGGCTACCTCGACGACGGCACCGCCCTCGTCGCCGTCATCGTCTACGACGAGGACACCGACGACGAGGAGTTCGCGCACCACCTCGTGGACGTGCGCACCGGCGAGGCGCGGGGCCGGCTGGAGACCGGTGCCCGGGACGCCGGCGACGTCCGGCCGGTGGGTGGCGGTTCCTGGCTCACCACCGACGACGACGGCCGGTTCACCCGCCGTTCGCGGATCACCGCGACACCCTGACCGGCTCCCACCGCCCGGTGGGGTGACGGGGCTCCGCCACCTGACCGGGGGACGTGACGACCCGTTCGGCCCAGGGGGTGTACCCGTCGACCGCGGCGGCGCCGCCGGGAACCACTCCATCAGGGCGTTGGCCGGTGGTCGCGACCAGGGCTACGGTCGTTACGGGATGGCCACCCCTTCTGTCTCCAATGGACGGTCGGACCAACGGGTGTGAGGTGTGGTCATGGTGTTGGACGTGCTCGACCTGCTCAAGGACGGGTTGCCGGAGAGCTCGGCGCCGCGGCGGCGGGTGGTCGTGGTCGGGGCGGGGATGGCCGGGTTGACGGCCGCGCTGCTGCTCAAGGAAGCCGGCCACCAGGTGACGATCCTGGAGGGGCAGAACCGGTTGGGCGGGCGCATCCTGACCCACCGGGACTTCGCGGGTGACATGTACGGCGAGTTCGGCGCCATGCGCTTCCCCGAGCAGCACCCCCTGGTGCAGTGGCTCATCCGGGACAAGTTCCGGTTGGCCACGAAGCCCTTCCCCATGTACGACGAGGACACGTTCGTGTACCTCCAGGGCAAGGGCGTGCGCCGCCGGGACTTCGACGCCTCCGCGTTCCGCTTCGACCTCACCGCGAACGAGGCCGCCCGGACGCCGCACGACCTGCTGCGGCACACCGTGCAACCGCTCGTCGACGTCATGGAGAACGAGGACCCGGACAAGGCGTGGCACAAGATCCTGCTCGACTACGACAAGTACACGCTGCTGGGCTACCTGAAGGAGCGCGGCCTCGGCGACGGCGCGCTGTCCATGCTCGGACCGCTGTTCAACCTGGAGGGCCGCTACCACTTCTCCCTCGTCGAGTGGTTCTCCCACTACTACGAGGACGTCTTCGGCGACCTGTCGTACATCGTGGACGGAGCCGACTCGCTGCCGCGCGCCTTCGAGCCGCACCTGATGGACGACATCCGGTTCGGCGCGCAGGTGCACGCGATCGACCAGGGCGAGGACGGCGCGCGCGTGCACTACCGCTCGGGCCGCCGCACGCACACCGTCGCGGCCGACGAGGTGGTCGTCACCGTGCCGTTCGCGACCCTGCGGCACATGGAGATCCAGGGCCTCGACCCGGACAAGTGGTACGCCATCCGCAACACCTACTACGGCCGCGCGCACAAGCTGTTCATGCAGTTCAGCGAACGGTGGTGGGAGACGAAGTACGGCATCACGCACGGGTTGACGGTGACCGACCTGGCGATCCGCAACATCGTCTACCCGCCGGCCGGGCAGGACACCCGGTACGGGAAGGGGGTGATGATCGCGTCCTACTGCTGGGAGCAGGACAGCATGCCCTACACCCCGCTGGCGGGGGAGGAGAGCGTGCAGCAGGCGCTGGAGGACCTGGTCAAGATCCACCCGGAGGCGCGGGACACGTTCGAGTTCGGCGTCTACAAGGACTGGGCGCTGGACTGGTTCGCCTGCGGTATCGGCCCCCTGTTCCGCGCGTTCGAGATGAGCGAGGGCTTCTACGAGGACGTGATCCGACCGGTGGGCCGGGTGTGGTTCGCCAACGACGCGTGCGACCGTCGCCACCGCCGGTGGGTGGAGGGCGCGCTGAAGGCAGCGGTGAAGAACGCCCACGCCATCAACGAGGGCCTGCGCGACGAGCTGCCCTGGAAGGACTAGGCACGAGGTCGGTCGAGCCGCGCGGGGTCGGCGGGCTCGGCAGGTGGGCCGTGCTGGGCCTCCTGCCGGGCCCGGTGGTGCTGCGCCGCGTCGGGTGATCGGGTCACCGGACCGATTGCCGGACCGGGTCGCCGGGTTGGGCGGCCGGGCGCAACGAAACGCCGGTCCGGGACGACCAATGGGGTGAGTGCTCACGCCTGGCGCCCAGACCGGAGGGCATGACCCATGACCATCTTCGTCAGCTACACCAGGGCGGACGAGGCGCTGGTGCGCGCCCTGCGCGACGACCTCGGCCGGATGGGGCGCGAGGTGTGGATGGACCACGAGATCCACGGCGGCGAGCTGTGGTGGCGGGAGATCATCCGGACCATCCGGTCGGCCAAGGTGTTCGTGTTCGCGCTGTCGCAGGCGTCCTGGAAGTCGCTGCCGTGCCGGCAGGAGTTCGAGTACGCCCGCGCGCTCGGCCTGCCCGTGCTGCCGGTGCAGGTCGGGCCGCTGGCGAACCTGCGCATCCCGATCATGGAACGGCAGCTCGTCGACTACCGCGAGCGCGACGCCAACGCGATCGTCAACCTCGTCGCGGCGCTGACCGAGCTGACCTCGCGGCCCCTCGTGCTGCCGGACCCGCTGCCCGAGCCGCCCCGGGTGCCGTTCGAGTACCTGTACCGGATCGCCGAGCTACTCGGGCCGGCGCAGATCACGCCCGAGCGGCAGGAGGACATCGTCGGGCAGTTGCGGCGGCACCTGAAGACCGAGGAGGACGCGGTCGCGCGGGCCGACATCGTCAAGCTGCTGCGCGAGTTCCGCGAGCGGGGGGAGATCACCCGCAACAACTCGCGGGAGATCGACGAGATCCTCGCCGGGCTGGAGCCGGAGGAGGGCGTCGAGCCGCCGGGAGGGGAGACCCGCCTGCCCGCCGCCGACCACTGGCGGCGGACCGCCGGGGAACGGCCCGGGGCGGAGGAGGCCGCTGAAGCGGGGGAGGCCGTTCGCGAGGAGGCCGCCCGGGAAGTGGCGGCCCGGGAAGAGCCCGTTCGGGAAGAGGAGCGGGAGGAGACCGGTGCTGCGGGGGCGGCGGCGGAGGAGCGGCAGGTCGAGACGCCGCCCTTCGGGATGAGGCCCGTCGTGACGTCGAACCCGGAGACCCCGACCGCGCACACCTCAACTGCGGAAACCCCGGCCCGCGGTACCGCGCCCGAGTGGTTGCGCGGGATGGTCGTCCGCGGTGACGAGCGGCGCGGGACGGCACCGCGACCGCCCGCCGAGCAGTGGTGGGACGGGGAACAGGCCCAGGCCGCCACCGTGCCCGCCGGGCAGGCGGCGACTGGGCAGGCACCGGCCGCACAGGTGCCCGCCGGACAGGCACCGGCCGGTCAGGTCGCGGAGGGAGCGCGGTCGCCCGGCGGCACGGTGACGTTCGTCGGCACGCTGCTGGGCGCGCTCGGCCTCCCCCTGCTCCTCATCGCGCTGACCGGGGGCGAGGGCTCGCCCGTCGCCGTCACCGTCCTGCTCATCCTCGCGGTCCTCGGGCTGTCGTTGACCGTGGTGGGCGCGACGCGCGGTGAGGCGCGGGCCAGGACGGGGATCGTCATCGCGGTGTTCGGCATCCTCGGGGCGGTCGCCTTCGCCGCCTCCACCGGGTTCTTCAGTTAGCGGGACCGCCGCCTGCGGCGGACCAGGCCCACCACGAGCGTGATCAGGCCGACCATTGCGCCGGTGCCCACCGCCGCCTCCGGTTCCCGGGGGTCCGCCAGCAGCAGCACGACGAGCACGAGCACGGTGACCAGTGCGGCCACTAGCACCGGGCGGCGAAGCCCGGCCTTGGCGGGAGCCGGTCGAGGAGCCGGTCGGGGAGTCGGTCGCGCAGCGGGCTCGACCCACCACTGGCCGCCGGGCGGGCGCGGGCGGGGCGGCGTGGGGCGTGCCGGACGCGGGGGAACGGCGACGGGGGTGGGGGTGGTCGGCGGCTGGGCCGCGGGTGGCCGGGTGTCGGGGGACTGGGCGGCTGGGGACTGGGCGGCTGGGGACTGGGCCGCGGGTGGCTGAGCCGCAGGTGGCTGGGTGGTGGGGGACTGGGCGGCGGGCTGGGGCGTGCGTTCCCACCACGGCACGGCCCGCGGCGCCAGCAGGTCGTCCAGGCTCGTCCCGGCCGCCCAACCGGGGGCGCAGCACTCCTGGAGCCGGCGGGTCAACTCGTCCACCCGCCGGTCGCCGACGCCCGCCAGGTGCCGCCACGCCGGGGTCTGGAACGGCTGCCGGAAGTCCTCGTCGCGGAACAACAGGTTCTCGCCCGTGTAGAGGGTCCGCCAGCCGGCCGGGTCGCGCGCCAGGCCCAGCAGCGACAGGTAGATGACCAGCGCGGAGAACGTGTCCATCCACCGGCCCCACGGCCGGGCCGCCGGTTGGTAGTTGCGGTGCCCGGTCTCGCCGGGCGCGGCGGCGCCGGTGAACCGGGCGATCCACGAGCAGTCGAAGTCGACGAGCCGCAGGTCGCCGCCCCCGTCGACCAGGACGTTGCCGTGCTGGAGGTCGCCGTGCGCGAACCCGGCGCGCTGGATGCGCCCGACCAGCTCCCGCCACGACCCGGCCAGCGCCTCCAGCGACGCGGTGTCCCGGCGTCCCACCAGCTCGTCCACGTGCCGGTTCAGCGTGTGCCCCTCCACCCACTGCATCCGCACCACCGGCCACGTCCGGCCGTTGACGCGCACGCCGTCGTCGACCCACCGGGGCAGGGCCACCGCGCCCGCCAGGCCGTTCGCGGTGAAGTGGTCGCGCAGCGCGCCGTACCGCTCGCCGCTCCACTCGCCGTCGCGGGTGAAGAAGCGCAGCGCGTGCTCCTCGCCGCCGCCGCCGACCGCCTTGAACACGACGGCGCTGGTCCCCGCCGCGGGCATCGGGATGCCGTACAGCGGGTGCGTCACCAGCTCCAGCCCGCGCAGCTCGGCGCTGGTGAACGACTCGGGCCGCTGCACCGCCTTCACGTACTCGTCCGGCGTCGGGTAGCGCGTCAAAGGCACACCACCAGGTGCTCGGGCGGCGCGGCGTCGACCAGCACCCGCAGGAGGGTGACGTCGTCGTTGACCATCTCGCGGGCCGCGCGCCGGTCGGCGACGAGCGAGCGGAACGCGTCCGGGTGCTCCAGGGACGCCAGGTCGGACCACAGCGCGGGACCGCCGGTCGCCACGACCCACTGCGCGAACGCGTCGGTCGCCAGGTACAGGACGTCGCCGTCGGCCAGGTCCCCCTCGGCGAACAGCACGCGCCCCACCACGTCGGCGAGCCCGTCCGGCGTGGTGGGCACGCCGTCCGGGTTGGACCCGAAGTCCTCGGCGGCCATCGCCGGGAACTGGCCGACGAGCCGCTGCCCCCGCACGTGGAACAGCACCGCGTCGCCCAGCGCCACCGCCGTCCAGCGCGGCCGGGGACCGCCCAGGTCGCGCAGCTCGCAGCCGACGAACGTGGCGAACGACCCGACCACCTCCATCTTGTGCCGCTGCAACGGCGTCGCGCCCGCCACGCGCGGGTCGGCGCGCCAGTCGTCCTGCGCGTGCCGCGCCCACCGGTGCAGCGACGCGCGGTCCAGGGCGGGCGCCGGGCTGCCCGCGCCGACGAAGCCCGCGACGAGCCGCTGCGCCCAGCGCGCCGAGCCGAAGCCCTGCGTCGCGCCGTCCGCGACGGCGAACCGGGGCCCGCGGCCGTTGTCCGCCGGGGCCGCCGCCGCGCCGTCCTCCCACTCGGCCTCGGCGTTGCCGTGCTTCGGCGCGTAGAACACGACCTGCCGCGCGTGCACGGCTACCTCGCCCGACCCGGCACCCTCGTGCCGATCTGGAGCACCCGCAGCAGCGTCGAGCGGCCCACGTTGAACGCCAGCCCGCGCGCCCCCGGCCGCACGTCGTAGCCGTCCACGCGGGCGTTGTCGATCATGGGCTGCGGCAGCGGGCTGCTCAGCGCGAACAGGTCCGGCCCCGGCACGGGCAGGCCGCCGGGGTCGGCCGGGAACACGACCTCGTCCACCTCGAACGGCGAGAGGAAGACGTTGAAGAACAGCGCCGCGCCGTCGTTCGTCGCGATCGACGTCAACCGCTTCACCCAGTCCGCCAGCGAGGTGCCCTCGTACGGGCTGTCGGTGACCATGCCGTCGGTGATGTTGACGACGATGGGCGGGAACGAGTCCGGGTGCGCGGCGGCCCAGTCGAACAGGTGCCCGCCGGCCACCGCGATCGCCTGGCACATCGGCGTGCGGTAGCCGTGCACGGGATCGACCCACACGGGCATCCTCGCGCTCACCGGCATCACGTCGATCGACGGTTCCTCGCGCACCGCCACCGGGTGCTCGGCCAGTTCGGGCAGCGGCACGAGGCCGCGCCCGGCGAGCGCGCCGCCGAACGCCGACTCGACGCCCTCGCCCTGCCCGCCGGCGCGCGCGCCGTAGCTGAAGATCCCGACGTCGAAGTAGTGCCGCACCGGCGCGTTGACCTCGCTGGTGGCCTTGATGCACATGTCGAGCAGGATGTTGTTGACCGCGAGCGCGGCCCCGACCGCGAGCGACGCCCCGGTCCGGCCCCAGGTCAGCTTCATCGAGTCCGACCGGTCCAGCAGGATCACCACGCACCCCGGGTCGGATCGCGACACGGACTGCCGGTAGGAGTTCACCGTCCTCCGCCTCCTCGTGGTCGGTCGAGCGTCATCCGTTCAGGTTGCGCCGCACCACGGTGGTGGGCCACGCGTCACCCGCGCGCCACGACCACCGGTACCGGCAGCGCGGGTCGCGGCAGTCGAACTCGTAGGTGTCGCCGTCCTGGCGCACGTCGAGCTGGAAGCCGCCGCAGTGCGGGCACTGCGCCACCACGGCCCGGGTCACCTCGTGGCGGGGCGGCGGCGCGGCGGCGGGTTCGCCGCCTCCCGGGTCGGCGGGGGGCGACTCGGTCCACCACTCCCGCCCGCCCCGGGCCGACCCCTGCCGCGCCGACTCCTGCCGCGGGGCCGGGACCGACGCGTTCCGCGGCGGCCCGGCAGGGGGCGGTGCGACACCAGGTCCGGCACCCGATGGACCGCTGCCCGGTCGTTCGCTGCCCGGTCGTTCGCCGCCCGGTCGTTCGGCACCCGGCGGACCGCTGCCCGGCGGCACGGCCGGTCGCGGCGGGACGGGCACCTGCCGCACCGGGTCGGTGGTCAGCAGTCCTATCGCGACGGCCACCCCGAGGGCCGAGCCGACCACCAGCACCGCCGTCAGCCGCCAGAAGCCCAGCTGCCACTGGTGGCTGCCGAGCAGGCCACCGGCGACCGCGCACGCGGCCGTCAGCAGCAGCACCGTCGTCCTGCGCACGCTCACCTCCCCGGTCCGGTGACGACGAGGTTCACCGGGGTGCCGTCGGCGCGGGGCGTCACGTCCCAGCAGTGGACGCGCCCGTCCAACCGGTGTGCGGGCGGCGGCGCGGTCCACCCCTCGGGCAGCAGGACGCACACCCGCCGCGACCCGGCGCCCACCGACAGCTCCGCACCCTCACCGACCACGACCGGCCCGCCGCCGGTCAGCACCTCCACCCGCTTCCCGGCCAGGCCGGAGGCCGGTTCCCGCCGCACGACGAGGCCGTCGCGCTCCTCGGTGATCAGGCGGAACACCGGCGCGGCGGGTTCGGGCGCGGACGTCGCGGGGGGCGCCGTCGCGGGCGGCGGAGTCGTGGACGTCGTCGTCGTGCCCTCCCGGTCCGCCGCGGCCCCGAGGACCAGGACGGCGCAGAACGACACGATCAACGCGTAGACGGGTGCCATCACACGGCTGCGCAGCGCGTCGGGCACCGTGGACCTCCCAGGCCGAAGTGGCTGGCTCGTCACCCGGTGAATCGCCCCCGGTGCGCCGGGTGTGTCACGACGTCCCCCGAACGGCCCAACGCCGCTAGCCGGGACCGGCGGCGGGCAGGACGCCGGTGGTCGTCAGCAGCAGCGCCACGGCGGGCAGGAAGTTGTTGACCTGGTGGGCGACGACGCCCGCGAGCAGGTTCCCGGTCAGCAGCCGGGCCAGGCCGATCGGGATGGACAGCACCACCAGCAACGGGGTGCGCAGCAGTTCCAGGTGCACCGCGGAGAACACCAGCGAGGTCACCGCGAACACCACCCAGCGGTTCCAGCCCCAGTGCTCCAGGGCCCGCCACAGCACACCCCGGAACAGCACCTCCTCGCCCAGCGGCGCGATCAGCCACACGGCGAGGAACGCCACGACGGCCGCCGTCGGCTGCAGCGCCAGCCCGCTGAACGCGTCCCCGACCGCCGACCCGGCCCGGTCGTCACCCACCCACCGGGACCACAGCGCCACCGCGGGCAGGGTCAGCACCAGGCCGCCCGCGCCCAGCGCCGCGCCCACCCCCAGGTCCCGCCAGTCCCACCGCACGGCCAACTCGCGCACCGCCCGACCGCGGGCCGGCCCCGGCCCCAGCCACCGCGTGCCCGCCACCGCCACCACCACGGCCAGCGAGATCGGCACGACCAGCAGCGCCAGCAGGGTCCACGGCGGCAGCCGGTCCCCGTCCGCCGCCGTGAACGGCAGCAGCACCACCGCCGACGCGGCCACCATCGTCGCCTGCGCGGCGAGGTACACGCCCAGCATCCGCCACCCGAACCGCGGTTCGTTCCCACCAACGTCCACAACCGTGCATAGCCCGTGCCGCGGGCGAGGTCAACGGGAGGCCCCCGCCGTGACCAGCGCGACCACCCCGTAGGAGCAGGCCACGACGAGCGCCGCGGTCGAGGTGGGCGCGCCGGCCAGCAGCGCGCCACCCGCCGCGCCGCCCAGCGGGAACCCCAGCGAGCACAGCGCGGTCCGCGCCCCGGTCACCTGCCCGCGCACCGCGTCCGGCACGGCCCGCTGGAACGCCGACCGCTCGACCGCGTGGTACGGGCCCCACAGGAACGACGCGAGCGCCGCCACGCCGACCGCCACCGCGCCCGGCGGCGTGACCGCGAGCAGCGCGAACACCGGCGCGCCCGCCGCCACGACCGCCGCGACCCGCCATCGGGCCGGCAGCCGCCGGCAGAGCGGGACGCCGACCAGCACGCCGCACAGGCCGCCCACCCCCGTCGCGCCCAGCAGCACCCCGTACAGCACGGGACCGGCGCCCTGCGCGTGCACCGGGTAGAACACCTCCACCACGCCGCCGAGAAACAGGAACCCGGCGGTACCCGCGGTCAGCGCCAAGGCCACCGGGAACCGCCACAGCGCCGCCGACCCGCGCGCCGGGCGGTCCGCCCGGGTCGGCAGCGCGGGCAGGCCGAACCCGGCCGCGCTCATCACCGCGAAGCTCGCCGCGTCCACCACCAGCGCCGCCCCGGTGCCCGCCGCGCCCACCAGCAGCCCGGCCACCGGCGGTCCGACGACGTAGGCCAGCTCCCAGTTCACCGAGAGCAGCGAGTTGGCGTGCTCCAGGTCCTCGTCGGCCACCAGGTGCGGCACGAGCACGCCCTCCGCGACCTCGGTCAGCGAGGACGACGCGGCCGACACGACGGCGACCGCGTACACGTGGGTGAGCCCGATCCCGCCGACAACCTGCGCCACCGGCAGCGACGCGACCAGCGCGCACCGCAGCGCGTTGTCCCAGCCCAGCAGCAGGCGCGCCGGGAACCGGTCGAGCGCCCGTCCCGCCACGGGGCCGGTCACCAGCAGCGGAATACCGGACAGCAGGAGCAGGAAACCGAGTTCGGCGGGCCCGGCCAGGTCCAGGACCAGCCACGACAGGGCGACGGTGGTGAACGCGCCACCGCAGCGGGACGCCGCCGTGCCGACCCAGAAGCGACGGAACGCGGGAATGCGCAGGACGTGCCGGTAACCGGCGAAGGCGGAACGCATCCCCTGACGCTAGGGGAATGATTAATGGAAAGTTATATCGAATTCCCGGGCGCTTTTAATTATAGAGGTTGAATTCGTATTGGCGGTGGAACTGGCCCCGTGATGGCTCTTGATCGTCGCGGAGCTGCGGGTGGGTGTGCGTCAGGTGGAGAAGTGGCGTCGGGCCTGGCGCGAAGGCGGTCTGGAGGCGTTGCGGTCGGTGGGGCCGTCAGGACCGTGATCGGGCGGTCGGTGTGTGGCACGAGGAGGTGTGGCCCCGGGTACGAGGCTCGCGGCGGACCTGGGCGCCGCGCGGACAGACTCCGGTGTTCCGCCCAGTACCGGCCCGACGTGCTCGACGGCTGCCTCGCCCAGACCGGGCCGGCCCTCACGGTGGCACCACGACCACGCCAACCGCCGTCCTGCGGTGCGTCATGACCGGCGTCGTGAACCCGGTACCAGAGGGTGACGGCGTCCGAGCGGTGAACAACTCCGTCACCGGGGGCGTTCGGCCACATCGTTCAAGCCCGCGACATCCGCGGAGGTGTCGCGTTCCACCGGCACGTGCACGAGCAGCGGCCCGCGTGGTGGGCCGTCACGCGTTCGGTGGTGAAAGGTGCGTTCACGTACCCGTTCGTGGACGGGCGGGTCGAACCGGCCACGACCGGAGTTGCGCCGGGCGGAGTTCGAGCACGGCGCATCCCGACGTCTCAGGCGGCACGCTTGGAACGGATCGACGGGGTGCGAGGTCGTCCACCGCCGTTCCGCCCGGCTCGGACGGGATGGGGTCGGTGTGGGGTCGGGAGCCCGTTCGACGGCTCCGCCCGGTCACGGGACGGGAGGGCGGTCCGCACCGAGGAGCAGTCCGCTGTGGTGGGAGCGGAGCTTCGGCTCGGGGGGCCCGGTGCCCGTGGTGCGGACTGCGGGTACAACCGGTCGTGGGCGCGGCGCAGGGCGTCGACCGCTTCGTCCTGCGGTACGACGATCCGTTCCACCGCGCCGTCGGACCGCAGGACGGTGAGGAGGCGCGAGTCCGGGTGTGCGGTACCGGCCGCGCAGTGGCGCGCGGTGGCGCGGTCGCGGCCGTCGGGGGAGACCACCAGCAGCGACGTGCCCACCGTGAGCGTTTCCACGCCCTCTTCGTGGAGCGCGGTGCGGGCGTCGTCGCGGTCCGCCGTCGTCCCGAACGACCAGATCCGGCCTCGTTGGTGCACGACGCAGGCCGCGGAGGGCGGTGCCTCGGCGATCACCGTCCCGCACACCGCGGCCGGTGGCATCGTGCTGCACCGCACCTCGATCCCGTGACGCCGTGCCCAGCGGAGCGCCTGCCCCTGGACCACCTTGGCCCCGGCCTCGGCGAGCAGGCGCATCGTGTCGTGGCCGACCACGGGCAGCGTCCGCGCCGCGGGCACCAGGTGCGGGTCGGCGGTGCAGACACCGGGAACGTCGGAGAAGATCTCGCACGACGGTGCGCCGACGGCTGTCGCCGCCGCCACCGCGGACAGGTCGGAGCTGTTGCGGCCCAGCATCACCAGGGTGCCTGCCGCGTCGACGGCCTGGCCGCCGGGGACGACCACCACCGGGCACCGCCGCAGCGCGTCGCGCAACCCGGCCGGATCGACCGAGATCAGCTGGGCCCGGTCGGCCGGTCCGGTGGCGAGGAACCCGAGGCGGTGTCCCGATAGGTCCGTCGCGGTGACGCCGCGCGTGGCCAGGGCCGCGACCAGCAGCCCGGTGCTGACCAGCTCGCCGGTCGTGAGCACCATCGCCGAAGCACCGGCGGGCGGGTCGGGGTTGAGGCGGCGCAACGCCTCCTGGAGGAGTCCGGTGGTGCCGGACATGGCGCTGACCACGACGACCACGCGACCGCACCGCGCGGCTCGGTGCGCGACGTGCTCGGCGACCCGGTCGAAGCCCGCGCTGTCGACGAAGGCGGAGCCTCCGAACTTGAGGACCTCGGGGATCAGCGGAGCCATCCCCGGTTCACCGCCAGCGCGACGATGTCGACCGCGTTCGCCGCGGCGCCCACGCGCAGGTTGTCGGCGACCACCCACAGCCAGAGGGCGCGGTCGTCGTCGGGATCGGTCCTGATCCGGCCGACGTGCACCAGCGCGCGGTCGTCGTCCGAGGTCGCCACCACGCGGGGCATGGGGTAGGCGGTTGTCGCCCCGCGCCGGTACACGCGCACCCCCGGGGCAGCCGCGAGGGCGTCCTCCACCGCCTCGGCGGTCACGGCGGTGGTGGTGCGCACGTGGACGGCCTCGGAGTGGCAGTCGAAGACCGGCACCCGCACCGCGGTCGCCGTGATCCGCAGTTCCGGCAGCCCGAGGATGCGCCGGGGCTCCGCGGCCAGCTTGCGCTCCTCGTGGGAGTAGCCGGTGTCGTCGGCGAGGCCGATCTCGGGGATGAGGTTGAACGCCAGCGGCTGCCCGAACCTGCCGGAGGGCTCGGGGGCCGTCGACCGGT
This sequence comes from Saccharothrix sabaoui, assembly GCF_051756985.1. Taxonomy (NCBI): domain Bacteria; kingdom Bacillati; phylum Actinomycetota; class Actinomycetes; order Pseudonocardiales; family Pseudonocardiaceae; genus Saccharothrix; species Saccharothrix sabaoui. Next base: position 19,711 of record NZ_JBPKJK010000011.1, on the reverse strand, counting down.
CGGCCAGGCGCTCGGCGGAGGCGATGGCCTGTGAGGTGCCAAAAGCCGGCTACACGGCCTGACCTGCGGTTAGGCAGCTGCGGGTTCGTACTTTTTGATCAAGTCGCCGAGGGGCGGTCGACGGCGTGCCGACGTCACTTCATACCAAAGTCGCATCACCGGTAGTCGAAGGAAGCGTGTTGTCCAGGGGCACGCCGGCTACCGTTTGCCCGTCGTCGCGTGAGGGTTCCAAGGGGTGGGTCTTGTCGGGTGCAACGCTTGCGGAGAAGTTGGTGGCGCGCCTGGGGTCTCGGCACCGAGTGGCCGCCGTGGCCACGGTTTCGCCTGCCGGGACCTCGGTGGCGAGCGCGGGCGCGCCTGCCGACGCGGACTTCGAGATCGGCTCGATCTCCAAGGGGATTACGGGGCTGCTCTACGCCGACGCGAGGGAACGGGGCGAGGTCGGGCCGTCCACCACGCTGGGCGACCTGCTGCCGCTGGACGACACCGCGGTGGCCGGGGTGACGCTGTCCTCCGTCACCACCCACCGCTCGGGCCTGCCGAGCCTGCCCGCCGCGGCCTCCCCGCTGCGCAGGTCGCTGGCGCTGTGGCTGCACGGCGCGAACCCGTACGGCGACACGCTCGACCAGTTGCTCACCCAGGCACGTGGCGTGCGCCCCGGCCCGCCCCGCCCCCGCTACTCCAACCTGGGCTTCCAACTCCTGGGGCACGCCCTGGCGAGCGCCGCCGGCACGACGTTCCAGGGCCTGCTCCGGGACCGGGTCGCCGCCCCTCTCGGCCTGGACGTGTTCTACGCGCCCGCCACCCCGGCCGACCTGCGACCGGCCGCACTCACCGGCACCACCAGGTGGGGCCGCGAGCGTCGGCCGTGGACGGGCGAAGCGCTGGGACCGGCCGGGGGCATCCGCGCGCGCATCGGCGACATGGCCCGCCTCGCCGCCGCGCTGCTCGACGGCTCCGCACCCGGCACCACCGCCCTGGAACCCGTCGAGGACTTCACCGGCCGGGTGGTGCGCATCGGCGCGGCGTGGATCACGATCGAGCGCAACGGCCGTGCCATCACCTGGCACAACGGCGGCACCGGCGGCTTCCGCACCTGGCTGGGCCTGGACCGCGCGGCCGGCACCGCGGCGGTCGTCCTCTCCGCGACCGCGATCCCGGTGGACCGGCACGGTTTCACCCTGCTCGAACAGCTGACCGGGGAAGAAGGCCGCTGACCGGGCACCGTCGACCGTGGAGTCCGGGTCGTCATCGCAATCCCGGGCGCCGGAGCGGTGACGTCGGTGGAGCCGACCGACGAGGCGATCGTCCGTACCGAGCGCGACGACGAGGTGGTCAACGCGATCTGCGTGCCGGACTTCGACCGTGCGCGGGCCGCCGCACGCCGTGCCGACCAGGCACGTGCGCGTGGTGAGAACCGGCCGCTGCTCGGCAAGACCAATGTGCCGTTGGGACCGCAAGACATCCGGAGCTTCAACGACATCTACGGCACCACCACCAACCCGCGGGAGCACCGTCGTACGCCGGGTGGCTCCTCCGGTGGGTCGGCGGCGGCCTTGGCGGCCGGGTTCGGCGCGTTGTCCACCGGTTCCGACCTAGCCGGTTCGCTGCGCACGCCCGCACCGCCGCCCGCACGCCACGAACGGCTCCGCGATTTCCGGGTCCTGGTGCTCGACGAGCACCCGTTCACCCCGACCGGGTCCGCCGTGCGGGCGGACGTGAACCGGGTGGCCGCCGCGCTCGTCGACGGTGCTGCCCGCGTCGAACGACGCAGTCCGCTGCTGCCCGACCTGGCCGAAGCCGCGACGCTTTACACGCAGTTGCAGTTCTCGGGCCCAGTCGCGCGTTTCCCGTCGAGGCGGACGAGCAGCTGCGGACGCGCGCCGCCGGACCGAGCGCAGGCGACCGGAGTCTCGACGCGGCGCGGCTGCGCGGCATGCTGTTCAGCCGCCGCGACCGGATCGAGGCGAACAACCGCCGCGAACTCCACCGCGACGGCCGGCGGCAGCTGTTCGCCGAGTTCGACGCCGTGGTGTGCCCGATCATGCCGACTCCCGCGTTCCCGCACGACCACAACCCCGATCCGCTGCAACGGCGCATCGACATCGACGGCGTCGAGCGCCCCTACTTCGACCAGCTCGTCCGGGCCGGACCGGCCACCTGGCCGCCCTGGGGCGCGGTCGTCGTTCCGCGGTGTCATTCCAGGCGGAACGTCGCCCGGTACGCGGTGGGGGTGACGCCGAGGACGCGGTGGAAGTGCCGGCGCAGGGTGGTGGCGGTTCCCATGCCGCAGCTGGTCGCGATCCGGTCGATCGAGGCGTCGGTGCGTTCGAGGAGTTCCTGGGCGCGGGTGATCCGCTGGTGGTGGAGCCAGTCGAGCGGCCCGACCTGGAGTTCCGCCCGCATGCGGCGGGCGAGTTGGCGGGTGCTGAGGTTGGCGTGCCCGGCGAGGTCGCGCACGGTCAGGGGCTGGTCGAGACGGGCACGTGCCCATTCGAGGGTGGGTGTGAGGCCGTTCGGGTTACGTGGCTCGGCGGGCGGGGTGATGAACTGCGCCTGACCGCCGCTCCGGTGGGCGGGCACGACGAGTCGCCTGGCGATCCCGTTGGCGGCGGCGGCGCCGAGGTCGCGACGCACCAGGTGCAGGCAGAGGTCGAGCGCCGCGGTCTTGCCGGCCGAGGTGAGCACGTCCCCCTCGTCGACGTAGAGCACGTCGGGCCGGACGTCGACCCGCGGGTAGCGGCGGGCGAGGTCCTCGGCGTGCATCCAGTGCGTCGTGGCGACCTGGCCGTCGAGCACCCCGGCCGCGGCCAGGACGAACGCGCCGGTGCACAGGGAGGCGATGCGGGCGCCGCGGTCGCGCGCCGTGCGCAACGCGTCGAGGAGTTCCGGGTCGGGGTTGTCGTCGAGGTCGTCGGACGAGGGCACGATGACGGTGTCGACCTGCGCGATCCCGGCGTACGACGTGGTCGGCAGGTGCGCCAGCCAGGGGTGTGGAGCACCGTCGGCGGTGCAGACCACGAGGTCGTACCACGTGCCGGTCGGGGACAGCTCCGAACGGTCGACGCCGAAGATCTCGGAAGCGATCGCGATCTCGTAGAGCATCGCGGAGCCGTGCATGACGAGCGCGATCCTGGGCATGTCCCATAATGTACGGCCCACGTCGTTTCAGACACTCGTCCACGACCTGCCTCGCGCCCGACGATGGTCCCGTGAACGCAACCGATCGAGTCCTCGTCTACGGCGCCACCGGTCACACGGGGCGCTTCGTCGTCGACGAGCTGCTGCGGCGCGGGCTCGTCCCCGTGCTGGCGGGTCGCAGCGCCGAGCGCCTGGCCGCCGTCCCACCCCGACACGCGGCGCTGGACCGCCGGGTGGTCGGCATCGACGACCCCGACCTGCTCCGACGGGCGGTGGCCGGCACCGGCGCGGTCGTCAACTGCGCCGGGCCGTTCCTCGACACCGCGCTGCCCCTTGCCCGCGCCGCGGTCGAGGCCGGCGCCCACTACCTCGACGTCACCGCCGAGCAGCCGGTCGTGCAGGCGCTCTACCGCGACCTCGACGCCCCCGCCCGAGCCGCGGGCGTCGCGGTCGTCCCCGCCATGGCCTTCTACGGCGGCCTCGCGGACCTGTTGGTCACGGCCGCGCTCGACGGTGGCTCGCGAGCCGACGAGGTCGAGGTCGCGATCGGCCTGGACCGCTGGTGGCCGACCGCCGGCACCAGGATCACCGGCACGCGCAACACCGCGACCCGCCTGGTGATCCGCGGCGGCGCACTGACCGCGCTGGAAAGCCCGGCACCGTCCGGCACCTGGTCCTACCCGTCGCCGCTGGGCGACCAGTCGGTCGTGCAGCTGCCGTTCTCCGAGGTGATCACGATCGATCACCACCTCGACGTGGGCGAGCTGCGTTCACACCTCAACACCGCTCCGCTCGAGGATCTCCGTGACGCCGCCACGCCGGCTCCGGCCTCGACCGACGAGCAGGGGCGATCGGCGCAGCAGTTCGTCGTGGACGTCCTCGTGCGTCAGGGCGCGGACACCCGGCGGATCAGCGCGACCGGGCGCGACATCTACGCCGTCACCGTGCCGATCGTCGTCGAAGGCGCCGCCCGACTCCTCGACGGACGCCACCGGGGTCCGGGCGCCGCAGCGCCCGGCGAAGCGTTCGACGCCGCCGACGTCCTCGCCGCGCTGGAGCGGAACGCCCACGCCATCACGGTCCGGTCCGACCGGCAACCATTCGCGACAACGCGATAGTCGACCCGCGGGTGCCGCGCCCGCACCTCGGCAGTCACCCGTCCAGTGGCACGGGCGGACACGACGCGCTACTCGGCGAGGAGTTGCTCGCGGAGGATGTCCGCGTGTCCGCAGTGCTGAGCGAGTTCGCGCAGGACGTGGAGGTACACCCAGCGCAGCGGGAGCGGGCCGCGCCGGTTGCCGTGGACCGTGTCGTCGAGTCCCAAGGACGAGATCGCGCGGCGGGATGCCCCGCACGCGGCTCGGTGTGCTTGCCGGACGGTCGCGATGGTGTCCTCGTCATCGATGACGAACGACTCGTCCGGTGTCGCGGGGATGCCGATCTCGGCACGCGAGCGGCAGGTGACCGCTTCGTCGAACCAGACCTTCTCGACGAAGGTCGCATGCTTGACCAGGCCCAGGAGCGTGGTCCGGGAGGACACCAGCGATCGACGCACCTGTTCCTCGGTGAGGCCGTCCAGGCAGCGGTTGAGCGCGCCGCGGTGCTCGTCGAGGAACGCCTCGAGCTGAGCGCGAACCGGTTGATCGACAACGTCCTCGGCGGACACGGCTGGGAAGGTGGACATGTGCGCAGCATCCCAGACGGCCGTCCAGGAACAACTACGCGCTCATCGGCATGTGTGGATGGGCGCACGGTCTGGTTCCGCCCTCCGGACAGGAGTTCGTGTGCCGCCGGTCGGTGGCCGGCGCACAGCTACCGCAGGTCGACCTCGACGTCGTACTCGGCGAGCACGTCCCGGAGGTACCGCATGGTGGGTGACCGCCGGACGCGGTCGACGCCGGTCGTAGCCGCCGGCGAGGTGCTCGTGGGCGACGGCGGAGTCGTGCCACACGAGTCGGAACGGTGTCTGAGCTGGACCCTGTCGGTGATCTTGGAATGGCTGGCGTGTCGTGGAGGGTGACTGATCGGTAACAGGGAGGCTTCCGGGGGTCGGTGAAGTCGCGATGCTCCCTGAGGTGGTCGGATGTCGTTACCGGTCGGTCCCCGGTCCGTGGTGGAGGTCCCGGAGCTCACCGCGCGGATGGCGCGAGCCGGTAATCCCGTTGGTACGACGGCGATGTGGGTGCGTGACCGCCTCGACGGCCTGTGGAGGGACGAGGACTTCGCCGACTGCTACTCGCGTAACGGACGCCCTGGGCTCTCGCCCGCCCAGTTGGCCACGGTGAGCGTGCTGCAGTTCCTGCTGGGCCTGTCCGACCGCGGTGCCGCCGAGGCCGTGCGCTGCCGCATCGACTTCAAGTACGCGCTCGGCCTCGAACTCGACGACCCCGGCTTCCACCACAGCGTGCTCGGCGACTTCCGCGACCGCCTCCTGCGGGCCGGCCGGACAGACCACCTCCTCGATACCGCCCTGGCCCGTCTGAAAGACGCCGGACTGGTCCGCGAACGCACCACCCAGCGCACCGACTCCACCCACGTCCTGGCCGCGGTGCGCGACCTGACCCGCCTCGAATTGATGACGGAGGCGGTGCGTGCGGCCCTGGAGGAACTCGCCCGCGTCGCCGATCGTGCGCTGCACGGGCTGGTCGGCGGGCACTGGGGCCGCCGCTACGGCCGCCCCGTACGTTTGGGCAAGAACCCGGACCCGGTCCAAGAGCAGGATCGACGCCACCGGGGCGGACGCCCGCCACCTGCTAGAACACCTCGGCCACAACCATCCCGGCCTGCCGGACGTCTTCCAGGTCCAGGCTCTGCGGCAGGTGCTGGTCCAGAACTACCACCGGGATGCCACGGGCCGCCTGCGGTGGCGTGAGGACGAGCAGGGCAGCGGTCTGCCGCCGTCTGCGCATCGGATCGTCTCGCCTTACGACCCGACGGTGCGCTACGCGTGTCGTGGGCAGGTCACTCGCCTGCAGGGGTTCCTCGCGCACGTGACCGAGACCTGCTTCGGCGACAGCCCGAACGTGATCACCGATGTGGCCACCATGCCCGCCACCAGCTCCGACGCCTCGGTCCTGCCCGGAATCCACACCAGACTGCAACACCGCGGCCTGCGGCCCGACCGGCACCTGGTCGACGGCGGCTACACCTCCCTGGTCCACCTGGAGCGAGCCGAACGCGAACACCGGATCACCGTCATCGGACCACTCCCGGGAAACCCCACCCACCAGCACCGGAAGGGCGAAGGCTTCGCCCGCGACGACTTCAGCATCGACTTCGACCGCCGCCAGGTCACCTGCCCACAAGGCCAGATCAGCAGAGGCTGGCACGGCCCCTACCCGACATCCTCACCGACCGCGGCCCCGCTGATCGTGGCCCGCTTCACCAAGGGCCAGTGCCAACCCTGCCCGGTCCGAGCCCAGTGCACCACCTCCCATGCTTCCTCGCGCAGCGTGGGCTTCCCTCCGAAGAAGTTGCTGGAACTGCAGCTGCGCAACCGCGCCGAACGACAGGAACCGGCCTGGCACAAGCGCTACACGGTGCGTTCCGGCATCGAGGGGACCATTTTCGAGTTCACCCACGGTCATGGCATGCGCCGCTGCCGCTACCGAGGACAGAGCAAAACCCACCTACAGCACGTGCTCACCGCCATCGCGGTCAACATCGAACGCCTCAGCCGGCAACCTCCCGGAACAAGCGCGCCCCCACGACCACCGACAGCTTTCCAGGACTACCTCGATGAGCAGGACATCCCGCGCCTGCGTTCCTGGCGAGCCGCCAGCTGACACAGCAGCGACCAAGATCACCGACAGAGTCAAGCTCAGATCCAGCACGAGGTAATAATTTAGTGGAGTCCAAGTTGGAGCAGTTCACGATGACGGCAAAGGCGGCAGTTCGCCGAAGGTCTCGGCGGGAAGGCGTTCTATGTATCCATCTTGGAGCGCGCTCCACCCTAGCCATCGCCAACCCTGCTCCGTCACCCCCACGACCATGTTGGCGGAGCTGTCGTAGACGACCACCTCACCGCCAGGACATAGGACGATGGTTACGCCGGACACCGACCCCGTTATGACATCACGGACCTGGACACAACCGTTGCTGCTGCCGGTGAGGTAGCGGGTGCCGTCCGGTGACCATGCCATCGACCACACGGTGTCGGTGGTGGTGTGGTGGAGGAGTTCGCCGGTGGCGGCGTCCCATTGACGGGCGCCGTCGTCGCCGCCGGTGAGGTAGCGGGTGCCGTCCGGTGACCATGCCACCGCCTGCACGGTGTCGGTGGTGGTGTGGTGGAGGAGTTCGCCGGTGGCGGCGTCCCATTGACGGGCGCCGTCGTCGCCGCCGGTGAGGTAGCGGGTGCCGTCCGGTGACCATGCCACCGTCTGCACGAACGTGGTGGTGGTGTGGTGGAGGAGTTCGCCGGTGGCGGCGTCCCATTGACGGGCGCCGTCGTCGCCGCCGGTGAGGTAGCGGGTGCCGTCCGGTGACCATGCCACCGACCACACGGTGTCGGTGGTGGTGTGGTGGAGGAGTTCGCCGGTGGCGGCGTCCCATTGACGGGCGCCGCCGCCGCCGCCGGTGAGGTAGCGGGTGCCGTCCGGTGACCACGCTATGCACCGGGCGAATTGGCCGGAAACCGTGAAATGCCGCAGCGTGTACTCACGCGATGGAGCCGAATTCGCGGGGGCGGTGAGGAGTTCCGGTCCCGGTTGGGGTGTCGGTGTGCACAGGAGCAGTTGGGTGCGGTGGGTGTGGGCGAGGGTGAGGTCGAGGTCGTCGATGCGGCAGTGCCGCAGGATCGTGCCTGCGGCGTTGGTCGCCGTCCAGGTGGTCCTGGTGAGGTCACAGTGGTGGAATTCGGCGGTGGTGGCCTCGGCGTCGGACAGGTCGGCGTCGGTGAGGTCCGCATTGTGGAAGGTGGCGTTGCGGAGGTTGGCGCCGCGCAGTCGCGCGCCGGTCAGGCGCAGCCTGGTGTGGTCGTTGGAGCCGAAGCGCCAGCCTGGCATGGTGGCACCGGAGAGGTCGATACCGGTCAGGTCCTGCCGCGGGTAGTCGCGCTGGTGGGCGTGCAGGGCGTAGGCGAGGGCCAGTTCGGAGGCTTGCGGGTGGTGGTGGCGGCCGATGCGGTGCAGAGCGTCCAGTGCGGCCTTGCGCGCCGGGGCGGAAGCGCCGGCGAGCGACTGTCCCAGAAAGTCCAGTGTCTCGGTGCTAGGGATCTGCATGCTCAGGGCTTCGGCGAGGTGCTCGGTCCGGTCGTGTGCGGAGGTGTCGGTGAGGATGCGGTGGAGGTGGCGGGCGAGGAAGTACTCGAATAGGGAGCGGTGGGCGAAGCGGTAGGTGTCGCCGTCGCGGCTGAGGAACGTGGCGGTGCGGAAGTCGGCGGTCCACAGGTCGGGCAGGCGTTCGCGGTAGTGCCGGGTAAGGTCGGGACGCCGATCGAGCAGGTCCAGCAGCCAGTCGTCGACCTGCTGCGGGGTCCAGGAGTTCTGACGGGATCGCCACAGCCCGGCGGCGATCTCCTCCATGAGCAGTCGTTTATGGTCGGGGGTGAGAGTGTGTTTCCCCTCGTCGCGGGTGATCCAGCGGTCGACAACCTCGGCGTAGATGTCGACCGAGCGCAGGGCGCGGCCTTCGAGCTTGGCGGTCTCGATGAACTCGACCATGTCGGCGATCATGCGCAGGGTGACCGGGCGGCGGGCCAGGTCGGTCAAGTCGTGGACGGCGGCGATGGTGTCCAGGAACCTGTCGACGGCGTCGGGGTCGCGGTCGAGGTTGCCCAGCAGGTAGTCGCGGATCTGCTCGTGGCCGAAGGGAAGCATGAGCAACGCCAGGTAGTCACTGCCGCGCAGGCCCTCGCGGTCCAGTCCGGTGAAGTAGGCGGCTTCGTCACGGATGTCGCGGAAGTACTGGGTGCGACAGGTCAGCAGCATCCGCGTGGAGGTGGGACCGGTCAGGGCGCGCCAGAGTTGGCGGGTGAACAGGCTGCGGTCGCGGGGATCGAGGTTGACCAGGACTTCGTCCAGGCCGTCGAAGACGATCACGGTGTCGCCGTGATCAAGGCGAGCACGGACGGTGGCGGCGTGCAGGCGGTCGCGGGGCACGTCGGACGGGCGACGGGCGTCGAGCATGCCGTCGAGGATGTGATCCAGCGTCATCGCGCCAGCGGGCAGTGTGGACAGCCGCAGGTCGCGCAGGTCGAACAGGATCGGCACCGGCCGGGTGGGATCCTGGTTGTGCAACTGCATCAGGCGTTGGGCGAACAGTTTGGCGGTGGTCGTCTTGCCCATGCCGACATCGCCGAGCAACGCGCACAACCGCGCCGCACCGGGGGCGGTGTCGGTGGCCCATTCCACCAGTCGTTCCACGGCCTGCAGCGGCGGCCCGGCGGAGACATCGCCGTGCCACAGCCGGGATTCCGTCAAGGCCGTCTCCGCCAGCCTGGAGGGCACGAGATGGTCGATGTCGAAGCGCAGTTGGCTCTCGGCCCAGGCGAGGAACGGAGCCTTGTCCTCCGGAGCGGGGGTAGTGGCGAGGGCAAGGCGCGGTGTGGGGAGCAGGGCGGTGCGGATGGCCGCGATCACCTCGTTGACGTACTCGGCTCGCCGCGCGGTGCTGGTCAACTCGACCCAAGGACTGCTACGGCGCACGATCTGATGGCTGTGCAGCGGGGCGAGGTTGACCGGGCCGTCGGGAAGCCGGCTGAACGCGACCGGCACAACCGGGCAGGACCCCGGGCCGGTCACCCGCTGCCGCTCGCGGCCGGAGCTGAGTAAAGCCGGGCTGATCAGAGCGACCCGCACGTCGGCCTGCTCGCACAGTCGGTCACGTGCCTGCTCGGTGTCCTCGCCGATGCCGACCGTCCGGGAGTCCTCGACCTCCCACACCTGCCCCGCCAGGGTGGCCAGCGACTCCTGCAACTGCTGGATCAGCGCCGATGCCCGGCGTGCGGTATTGCCGCTGGTGGGGTGGAACCCGACGTAGACACGCAGGCGGCGGGAGTCGCCGATCTCGGCGACTTCGGGTAGGACCGGGCGGGTGATGCCGGTGCGGCCGGAGGTCTCGTTCGTGTAGGACGCCAGGACGCGGCCGACCGGGTCCCCGGTGAACCAGCCGTGACGCCGGTCGGGTTTGACTTTGCGCTTGTCCAGTTCCAGGACCAGGTCCACGCCGGCATCGCGGGCGCGGGCGTTGACCTTGTCCCGGAAGTCCTGGAACGCGTCCTGCGCGCGGGTGTCGTCCCCGGTGAACTCGGCCGCCTCCAGCGCCGCGCGCAACACGAACCGGCCCTGCCCGTCGACCAGGTCGCCGATTGCTGCGACGCGGGCGTGCTGCATGGAGGTCAGGACCCCGGTCAGGGCACGGAGGCGGTCGGCGATCTGCTCGCGGTCAAGCCTGCTGCTCACAGCGTCCGGTATCCGTTCAGGTTCAGCGCACGCCGGCGGATGGAGGCGGCAAGGTCGATACCGAAGCGCTTGCGCCGGGGACCTGTGGTCTCGGTGAAGGCTCGCCCCTCCAGTGAGAACATCTGCAGCTCCGCCAGACCGCCGAAGTCGACCTCCGAGCCGAACGGCGGCAACGGGGTGAGTCGAACCGGCAACGCGCCCCGGTCCGCGTCCGGCCCGGCGAACCGCGGCAGCTCGTGCTTACGGATGAACGAGCTGACCAGATAGTCGGTGGAGACCAGCAGTAGCCCGAAGTCGGCCTCGTCCATGCGGTCGAAGATCGCCGGAGCGAACTGCTCACCACAGGTCAAATGGCTGTCCTCCCACCATTGCACCCGCAGGTCCGTGAACAGCTCCAACGCGGGCAGCAACTCAGCCAGCAGCGCCGCTTTGGCCTTGGCGTCGCGGTGACACCAGCTCAGAAAGACCCGGACCGTGGTGACCGCCATCCCGCCCCCTGGAGTTCCCGGATGCGCTCCGGATCGGCAGACCCTAGCAGGGGTGGTACTCCAGCAGCATCGGTGACATCCGCGTGCCGCGTTTACCGGTAGTTACAAGTTGTCTGTTGACAGGGTGGTGTAAGTGTGATAACCCGGTGAAGGTGGGGATTCGCTCCTGTACGAGGTGCATGACGCCGCACGTCGTCCGTGTCCGCGGCTCCGGGGCCAGTGAAGGGTTACGCGGCCCGTTTCGACGATCTGTTTGGCACGCTGGCCCAGCGCGATGGCTTTCGGAACACCTGGTAGGGGCAGCGCCTGTTGGCTCCGCAGGATCGGGGTAAGTGCCCGCTTCCGAGCTTGAGCGAATGAGGCCCTTGGTGCGCAGACGAGGGAACTCCTGTAGATCGGACGTTGTCGAAGCGCCGCTCTGCCGGGAGTTCCGTTGTCATCCGGTGGGGCCACCGCAGGTGCCCCGTGCTGCCGCTTGGCCGCCTCCCACCGGCCCACCGCACGCACGGCCCGGTATCCGACCGATGTCACCGATGCCCAGTGAGCCGAGCTGGACCCGCTGCGGCCCGATCCGGCGTGCCTGGCGGTCGGGGCGCGCGGTGGGAGAAGTACTGCCACTGCCTGATCGCGGACGCGATCGGCTACATGGTCGACAACGGCATCAAGTGGCGGGCGCTGCCGGCGGACTTCCCACCGTGACCAACGGTCTATAAGCGTTTCGCCGCATGGGAGAAGGTGGGTGCGTCGCAGCGGCTGCTCGACGCGTTGCGCGACCGTGTCCGCCTGGCGGAGGGCCGGGTGGCGGCTCCGTCGGCGGCAGTCATGGACTCGCAGTCGGTGCGCGCGGCCGAGACCGTCAATCGGGCCACGCGTGGCTGAGACGGCGGGAAGAAGGTCCAGGGCCGCAAGCGGCACATCGTCGTGGACACCCTGGGTTTGCCGGTGGCCGTGTTGGTCACGCCCGCCTCGACGCAGGACCGGGGCGCCGCCCGCAGCCCGCTGCGCCGAACGCGCGACACCGCCGGGAAACATGCCTTCGCGGAGGCGATGGCGGCGGGTGAGATCGCGTCGGTGATCATGGAGTTGCGACGCTTCACGACTCCGAGGAAGACCCCACCCGCCGATGGCATCATCTCTCATCACCGCACTGACCCTCACGACACCCTCCCCCGACGGCTCACCGGCGCCTGTCACCGATGGTGAGCACGGTGATCTGCGGGACGCCCTGGCGAAGATCTCGGACCCGCGTGACCCACGCGGGATCCGTTACCCGTTGTCGGCACTGCTCACGATCGCGGTCTGCGCGGTCCTGGCCGGGGCGTCGTCATTCGCGGCCATCACCGACTGGCTGCAGGATCTCGACCATCACGCCCGCGACCGGCTCGGTTTCGATCGCATCCCCTGCGCCACAACGATGTGGAGGTTGCTAACCCGCCTCGACGCCGATCTGTTGGCCACCGTCCTCGCCGGTTGGCTCACCACCCGCGCCCGGCGATCACCACCGGTCCGACAACGCCCATACCGCCACGTCATCGCCGTGGACGGCAAGACCCTGCGCGGCGCCCGCCTCGACGACGGCCGACAGGTCCACCTGCTCTCCGCGCTGGACACCGACATCGGCATCGTCCTGGCCCAGGTCACCGTGGACGCGAAAACGAACGAGATCCCCGCGTTCACACCGCTTCTCGACGCCGTCCACAAGGTCGTGGGCTCCCTGAAGGGCATGGTGTTCGTCGCCGACGCCCTGCACACCCAAGTCGACCATGTCCGGCAGGTCGCCGCCCGCGGAGCCCACCTGATGACCGCGGTCAAAGGCAACCAACCGACGCTGCTCACCCAACTCAAATCCCTGCCTTGGCCCAAAATCCCCGTCGGGGGCCGCACTCGCGACCGTGGTCACGGACGCCGCGAGACCCGCACCGTCAAAGCCGTCACCCCGCACGCCGAGCAGGCCGTCCGAATCACCCGCAGCCGCACCACCAGCGCAAAGACCCGCCACGAAACGGTCTACTTCACCGTGTCCCTACCACGTACACGTCCACGATGATCCGGCCTTCCCGCCCGGCTACGACGTCCAACATGGCGTCCAGCTCGGCCGGGGTGCGCACGACCGTGGGGTCGTCGTGGTCCACGTCGTACCAGGCTTCTAGCTCCACCACGGCTGTGCTCTTCCTGTGTAGCGAATGCGGGTACGCGCCCTATTGGTGTTGATCCCGTGCACGGTCAGTGTGGACACAGCGTGACAAACTTGGCCACTTGCCCAGGTGTAGGGAACGTGGACAATTGGAGAGACGACTTGCACCCATGCCTAGGGCGGTCAAGTGACAACTAGCTGGCTATTTCAATCCCGCCCATGCGCCCAGTCGTGCTACCGGATCACTGCGACGTCGGGTGCGAGCCAATGCGCGAATCAGTTCGTGCACTTGAGGATGATAGCGTGCCTGTTGAGGTGAAATCTGCCGAGCCAATTGAAGCTCTCGGATTACGTTTTCATGGTCACCTTGCATGAAGTATGCACGAGCAAGGTCAATATGATAGTGGCCGATCCTGGAGGGGTACAGCTTGCCTGTCAAGTTGAGGCCAGCGCCACGCTTTAGAGCCACTGAGGGTTCTGATGATTCCACCGCTGCCGCAACAGCGTGAATTTCGACATTGGCCGCAGAAAATGCAGTGTCAAACTGATCACCAGTAGTGTCGACGTGTCGAGCCAAGTCTCGCGCTTCCTGCAAGTGTGCATCTGACAGAGTCGATTTATCAAGGCGAGCAGCGATGATCGAGCCAGCGAGGTGTGCGGCACCTAGAACTTCGATTTTGCGCGCGTCTTTTTCATCTGCTAGGTCGGCTTCGACCCTGTCAAGCATCAGTTGGCTTGCGCGGTAGCTTCCGCTGAACATTAGAGCTTGGGATCGACTGTAGTGACCCATTGCTGCCCACAGTGGATCACCACTCTTATTTGCCGTCATAGACATTCGCTCGGCCGCCCAAGCGCTCAGTGAGAGATGGCCGAACTTGTATGAGGCAAACATTGCCGAGTAGTACGCTTGAGCAAGAAGACGGTTAGCCAATTCAAGCTGATCGGATGCTGCGGTGATAGAGTGAACGCTAAGGTGGCGAATCAGGTCAGGCAAGACTTCAAGAATATCTGAGTAACGACTGACTCGCCCTCCGGTGATGACTCGCTTTAACGTAAGGGAGAGGCTGGGTAGCGAATGCAGTGGTCCGTCAAGGAGGGTGTTATTGCCTTCGATGATTGCGCGTTCCAAGTCTGGAACGAACCTTCTCTCCAGCCCGTAACTGCCCTGGAGTGAGTCAAAGTTACGAGAATCGGTGAGGTCGGTAACAAGAAGGCCGAGGGCGCGTGCAACGGATGCGATAAACATTGGAGAGGCTGGCATTGCGCCTCTTTCGACCTTCTTGATTAGCGATAGCGACACATTCGCTCGTGTGGCCAGTTGAACTTGAGTCAGGCCCGCAATTTTCCGCGCTTCAATAACCCGTGCAGCTACGCCATTATCCTCGAAATTCATGTGTCGCCACCTCCCTGTGTAGCCACAACCATACCCCTGCATGTGTCCCTCTCATGTCCCTTTGATGTCCCTTGGGGCCCTCGATCGCTCCTAAAGTGCTGGTCACGTACTGCAATCCTGCGGCTACGGACCGGGCCACAACGGTCGTCAAACCTGACGCGGCCAGCGGGACCCGGTGTCGGTAGCCAGCTCGGGTGGTCCCACGCCGCGCGCTGTCTCGTGTGGGCCTCGCTTCCTCCCCACAGGGCTGAGCTGGCTACCGGCGTCCACGGACCACAGCACCGCCTATGCGACGAGAGGGTCAGTCACGGTGACGATCACGTTCCCGAAATCCCGCGCGAATGCATTCACGGGTGGACCGGGTCTTCTGCGACACTGCCCCTGCGGAACCCGGCTGGCAAGGGACAACCGAAGCGAGCAATGTTCCGCTTGCGCGAAGAAGGACCGTTTTTCCCGACCAGTGCCGCCTGTGCCTCCGGAATTCTGGGACGACGAACATATCGGACCGGCTCTTGAATCCCGTCAGATGGGCGCGGTGATTCGCGCGTTCCGGACCCATCCGTTCCATCGTCGCGACATTATTCAGGAACAGATGGCGAGGTGGCTGAACATATCGCCGTCACGACTGAGTCGTATCGAGAACGGTGAGAGTGTTTTCGATCTCGGAAAACTCGCCAGATGGTCCAGGATGCTCGGAATCCCTCAGGGGCATCTCTGGTTCCACGTTAACGACGAGTCCCGCGAGAGTGCAGGTCGCGCCCAGGCGGAAAGTCGAGCAGTTGAGTGTAAGGGTGCCGAAAAGTCGCAGCTTGCCGTGGCTCGCAAGATTGCTGGACATACCCAGGAAACGTTGGCGGAGGCTGTAGGGGTGTCTCCGCGTACTGTGAGGTCCTGGGAATCGGGGGAGAACCGGCCGATATTTTGTGGTACGCATGTGAGGTTGGTCGAAGCATTGGGGATCACCGTCACCCAACTGTCGGTGCTGCTGGGTGAGTTCCAACAGAACCTGTGGAGCGAACACGGTGGCTCAACGGCGGGGTCGGTTTCCGGGGTAGACTTCATTACGGCCTTGACCGCCATCTTCGAGCAGTCTGGCGCATTCCCCGTCATCAATATCCACGTGACAGTGACAGTGGAAGTCGAGTCCGGGATGTCGCCGAAAGTGAACAGGTAATGTACCCATGGCGAACGTAGAAGTCCGGTCAAACCGGGCGTCACGGACTTGCCGGGGTGGATGCGGCACCAACCTGAGTCGCTACAACCAGCAGGACATATGTGCCTCGTGCGCCCGATCGTCCGGTAACCACGCATCGCACGGCGAAATGGGAGTCGATCTCCTGTCCATCGGGGAGAACATCGTCCGCTTCCGCCGGAAAGCGGGAATGACCCAACAACAACTTTCCGACCGTTCGGGAATCAGTCTGAACCTGGTCCGCAGCCTCGAACAGAACTCCCGAACATCGGCACGCGTATCCTCGCTGTTCGCCCTGGCGACGGCACTGCACGTGCCTCTGGCGGCGCTGCTCGACCCGGCCCATACACCTGGGGTTCTTCTCCGAAGGGCACGGATGCGGCGTGGCATGTCGCAGGAGATGCTGGCGGCACGGGCCGGATTCAACGTGGCCTACATCTCCAGGATCGAAACGGGTCAACGTTCCCTCGACCGCCTACCGACCTTGATGGCGCTCGCCACCGCGTTGAACGTGCCCCCGATCGAGTTGGTACCATGGTTGGCCGAAAGCGTCCCCGCCCAGACCTGCCGATGCCGCCCGGACCCGCCCACGGATTAGACCGCCCGCCGCCACCGACTGCCCCCGGCCTGGTTCGCCGCAGTAGGGCCGGAGGGCGGCGGGTACGTCACCCGGTCCACGTGCCGCACATGATCGCAGACCTACCCGCCGGGCCCGCGTTCCCCGGTGCTGGTGATCCCACGACCTACGGGAACGATCACCCGAATGGTCTGCGGAGCAGGCAGCGGGGGCGTTGCCAACTTGACGTCCGGAACCACCCGGCCCCAAGCGGCCAGGTGGGACAGGCAACGACCACCGCGTGATCCCACGCGGAGCACCAACCGGCCGTTACCCGCCACACCAGGCCACACCTGGCCGCTACAGACCACGCTGACCAGCGTTTTCGCTGGTGGGACCACCAGGGGCCCATAGGTTGGACTTCGTGTTCATGCAAAGCGTGGGGCAGGTGCGGTCGGTTCCAGACGAGGGTGCGGTCGAACAGGTCGCGTCGGCAGGTGTCGATCCGACGTTCCCTGTAGGCCATCGGAGCCTGTCGGGTGGCTGCTGGCTCGGAGAGACTGCGTCGGCGGTCGCCGGCTCCTCACAGGGGACGCGTGGCCTTGGAGTTGCACGGCGGAGATCTGCCGGAGGATGCACGACGCGCCTTGACCACGACCCGGATGGGGCAGGCCGGTGCAATGCCACCTGTCACCGTGGCGGATGTGGAGTCGGGGCGATTCGAGGTCGAGCCCGGGTGAGGAGTCGGCCATGGGCACATGTGGCGACCGTCACTGACCAGAGGTTCGCTCGTATTCCGTGCGGGACCGCAGATTTGCGGTGTACGGTCACGTGGGCACGGTGAGTGATCATATCTTGTCTGTATGGAGTTCTGCCTGGTAGAGGCTGTACAGCAGGTGGTTCGACGCCGGGCCTATGGAACCTGGTCGGCGCTGTCGGGGCGCCGACTGCACAACTGTCGGGGGCAACGAACGTGGTGACAGGCGCCGGTGGGATCGAGGCGACAGGGGCGGAATCGGATCAGGAGCAGGTGCTTTCCGAACTTGCGATCGGTGCCGCATTGGCGGACATGACCACCTTCATCGGGCGTGGCGCTCTGCTCGGGGCGACGACCGAGTTGCTCCGCACGATGCGCCTGGTGACGCTGACCGGTGCGGGCGGTGTGGGCAAGACGCGGCTGCTGGAACGCCTCGCCGCTGATCTGGCCGAGGATTTCGACGAGGTGGTGCTTGTTCGGCTGGCGGGGTTGAAGGCCACGGAGGATCGGCTGGCGTCGACGATCGCCGAGGCGCTGGGCCTGCCGAACAACTCTCCCGCCCCGGCGGCGGCGAGGCTGATCGAGGCCCTGTCGACGAAGGGGAGGGTGGTGCTCGCGCTCGACAACTGCGAGCACCTGGTGGGCACCGACCCGGGATCGGGGCAGGTGCCGCGACTGCTGCGTCAACTGCTGGCGGCCTTGCCGCGGCTCCAGGTGGTGGCCACGAGCAGGGAGAACCTCGGTGTCCAGGGCGAGTACATCGTGGCCGTGCCGCCGCTGTCGGTGGCGAGCAACGACTCGGCCTGCGTCGGGGAATGTTCCTGCTGCGTGCCCGAGGCAGTCCAGCTGCTGATCGATCGTGCCCAGGCGGTCGGGGTGGAGATTCCGGCCTCGGACTACTGCGTGGCGATCGAGTTGTGCGAGGCGCTCGACGGTATCCCGCTGAACATCGAGCTGGCTGCGGTCAACCTGGAGACGATGACGCTGCACGAGATGCTGGCGCAGCGTCGGGCACTGCTGGACACGCTGGTCGGCGGGGACGCACGGCAGGAGCAGCACCGGTCCGTGCGCGCCACGCTGGACTGGTCCTACGGCTTGCTGGACGAGCCGCTGCGGCGGATGTGGGCGCTGTTGTCGGTGTTCGCCGGCGGGTTCAACCTGGACGCGGTAGCGGCGGTGTCGGAGAGCCGCGGGATCGACCGGGCCGAGGTCCGGTCGCTGCTGACCCGCCTCAAGCGCAAGTCGTTGCTGGTCGTCGACAGGAGCGGGCCGAGTACGCGGTTCCGGCTGTTGGAGACCATCCGTCTCTACGGCGAGGAGCTGGTCGAGGCGTCGGGGGAATCGATCACGCTGCGCCGTGCCCACGCGAACTACTACCTCTCCTTCGCCGAGCAGGCGGCGCAGCACTGGTTGGGGCCCGATGAGGTCGCGTGGATGCAGTGCGTCCACGCGGAGTTGCCGAACATCCTCGCGGCGCAGGAGTTCTTCCTCGCGACGGGGCACTCCACGTCGGCGCTGCGGTTGACGGTCGCCACCGGGCGCAGCAGGGCTTTGGTGTTCGCGGGCCGGATCAACGACAGCCGCGACATGATGGCCTCGGCCCTGGACGAGTCGCCCGAGACACCGACCGTGGACCGGATCAGTGGTCTGTCGTTGTCGACGTGGCTGGCGTTGATCCAGGGCAATCAGGTCGACGGGCTGACGCTGTTGGAGCAGGCCGAGGACGGTGCCCGGGCGTTGGGGTGTCAGGAGACGTTTCCTCCGGTGCTGTACGCGCGGGCGACCCGGCTGTGGCTGGTCGAGCAGGACCCGGTCCTCGCACTGGGAGCGGTGGAGGGCTACGGGAAGGCCGAGGCGGCGTTCCTGGCCGCGGGGCACGACGGCGATGCGTTCATGGCGCTCATGTTCGGCGCGATGAGTGCGGTGTTCTTCGCGGACCGCGACACGGCGTTCACGTGGTGCCGACGCCTGCTGGCCTCCGCGGAGAAGGCCGGAGCCGAGTGGTCGATCTCCTGGGCACTGTGGACCCTGTCGCTGGCCGAACTGCTGCACGGCGATCCCGGTAAGGCCTTGACGCTGGCGCAGCGCACACTGCGCATCCAGCACGCGATCAAGGACACGTGGGGGCCGGCGTGGACGAAGTGGCTGCTGTTCCTGATCGCGGTCGAACTCGGAGACCACGAGCGGGGCGCGCAGCTGATGGGTGCCGCGAACGCCGCCCGCAAGCTCACCAACGCGTCGGTCCTCGGGCTGCTGCCGTTTCTGCGGGTGCAGCAGAAAGCGGAAGGCAAGGCCCGCAGCGAGTTCGGTGACGAGGAGTTCGACATCAGCGTTGCGCTGGGGGAGCGCTTGGCCACCGACGGGGTGATGGCACTGGCGCTCGACCTGCGTGGGCGGCCGATCGTGAACGTCCGCCGCCCGGCGGAGTTGTCCAGGAGGGAATTCGTCGTCGCGTCGTTGGTGGCCCGGGACATGAGCAACCGGGAGATCGGCGAGGCCGAAGGGCTGTCCCACCGCACGGTGGAGGTCCACGTCTCGAACATCATCCGCAAGCTCGTCGCCGAGTACCCCGACCGCGAGGTCAGGCGCCGCCAGCATGTCCGGGACTGGTTTTTGAGCCTGTCGCCGGACGACGTCGCCGCCGGCCTGG